>NZ_PTFE01000039.1:0-70914 GCF_002936975.1 Bradyrhizobium sp. AC87j1 | reverse complement strand
ATGGCGGCGCCCCGGAATGACGCAAGTGAATCAGAGCGCGCGCTTGAGCTGCTCGACGAGATCGGTCTTCTCCCAGGAGAAGCCGCCCTCGTTGTCGGGCGTGCGGCCGAAATGGCCGTAGGCCGAGGTGCGCGCGTAGATCGGGCGGTTGAGGTCGAGATGGCTGCGGATGCCGCGGGGCGTCAGATCCATCGCCTGCGCCGCCGCCTTCTCGAGCTGCTCCTCCGGCACCTTACCGGTGCCGTGGGTGTCGATGTAGATCGACAGCGGCCGCGCCACGCCGATGGCGTAGGCGAGCTGCAGCGTGCAGCGGTCGGCAAGGCCGGCAGCAACGATGTTCTTGGCGACGTAGCGCGCAGCGTAAGCCGCCGAGCGGTCGACCTTGGTCGGATCCTTGCCGGAGAACGCGCCGCCGCCATGCGGGGCCGCGCCACCATAGGTGTCGACGATGATCTTGCGGCCGGTCAGGCCGGAATCGCCGTCGGGACCGCCGATGTAGAACTTGCCGGTCGGGTTGATGTGCCAGATCGTCTTCGGCGTGATCCAGTCCTTCGGCAGCGCCTCGCGCACATAGGGCTCGACGATGTCGCGGATCTGCTTGGACGAGATGTCCTCGACCAGGTGCTGATGCGAGACCACGATCTCGCGCACGCCGACGGGCTTGCCGTTCTCGTACTGCACGGTGACCTGGCTCTTGGAGTCCGGACCGAGCACCTTCTCCTTGCCGGAGTGACGGGCTTCGGAGATCAGGCGCAGGATCTTGTGGGCGTAGAAGATCGGCGCCGGCATCAGATCGGGCGTCTCGTTGGTGGCGTAACCGAACATGATGCCCTGGTCGCCCGCGCCCTCTTCCTTGACCTCGCCCGGCTGAAGCGCATCGACGCCCTGGGCGATGTCGGCCGACTGCGGATGCAAGAGGATCTCGATGTCGCAGGTCTTCCAGTGGAAGCCTTCCTGCTCGTAGCCAATGTCCTTGATCGCACCGCGGACGACGCCCTCGATCTGCTCGTTGGTCACCGACTTCGGACCGCGGGTCTCACCGGCGATCACCACCTTGTTGGTGGTCGCCAGCGTCTCGCAGGCGGCGCGGATCTGCCAGGGGTCGATGCCGGCCTTCGGCCCTTCGCGGTAGAACAGATCGACGATCTCGTCGGAGATCCGGTCGCACACCTTGTCCGGATGGCCCTCGGACACGGACTCGCTGGTGAAGAGATAGGACGCGCGCATCAGTAACCCCTTGTTCCGCCGCTAAACCGGCGGGCGTTTGCGATGTTTACCTGTGGATGATGTCAATCACGCCGGCGCGAGATGACGTAGGATTCGTCGAGAAACCAGAGCCCATTGTACTTCCGCAGCACGTCCCTGGCGGCATCCAGAGTGCGGCCGTTTTGAGTCATTTCTGTCAACCGGTCGTCCTCAATCTGAGCGACATACACCGCCGCATTCCACGCTGCAAAGGCTGTCGAGGTTCCGATCGTCCCGGTTACCTCGTTGGGCAGCGCTTCCATATCATACCTGAAGATCGAGCGGTTATCCGCATATGCATTAAAATTTAAGTCGCGGCCCAACGAACCAAGTTCATACTTAACGGCGCGCAATAGCTCATGACGGCTCACAGCGAAAGGATTTTCTCCGGGCCAGATCGCCTGGATCATTTCCATGCCCGGATCCTGGCCGTGGGAGTGGATTCCGATCAGCCGGCCTCCCGGTCGAAGCGCCCGCGCCAGGGGCGCGATGATCCGCTTGGCCCGGAAATTGACCGAGGACAGGGCGCGGTAGGGCTGGGATGCGATGACGAGGTCGAAATTGGCTTCGGTCTGGCCCGGCCGCGGAATGGTCGAATCCAGCAAGAACCTGTGGTCCTCGCGATACAGCACCAGGACGACCGGCCGCTCGTACAGCGGCATGGCCGTGCGTGGGCTGATCGCGGCACGCCAATTCTGCTCCAAAAACGGCCTCAGCTCCGCGATCTGCTGCTCGAACTCGCCCGATGAGGCGCCCCGCAGCGGCACCTCGTGCCAGACGGTCGCAGCCGCGGCCGCCGGCGATGCCGGCGTCAGCCAAGGCGCCTCCGAATAGAACATGTTGGTGAAGACGAACACCGACGCCGGATGCTCGAAAATGCGGTCCGGCACCTTCTCCAGCGTCAGGCGCAGGTCTTCCAGACTGAGCTCCTTGCCGGCGACATAGAACGGCATGTGCGGGTAGCGCTGGTGCGTCGCGCGCAGCACCCGCGCCAGCACCGTGCCGTCGCCGACGCCGGCGTCGAACACGCGCAGAGCCGGTGGGCGCGGATGGATGGAGGAAAGCTCCAGCGCGACCCTGTCGGCGATCACCCGCTTTTCGCTGCAGGTGTGGACGAACAGCAGGTATTTCTGGCGGTTCTCGAAGAAACGGAAATTGCCGCGTGGATCGCGCTTTTCGGGCGGCACCTGAAGCCCGCGCGGCGGCGGCACGCCGCCGGCCATGGATGCGGCCATATAGGCCTGGATCCGGTCCAGCGTATCGATGGTGATGCGCTTGCCCTCGCGCAGGCGATGCACCAGCTTCCCATCGTTCACCGCGCGCCGGCCGAACGTCGATTCCGCCATGTCCGCCTTGCGGCAGAACTCCGTGATTTGACTTAGGATTTCGTCGTTTTTCATGTGTGGGAATTTGGTGGGCAGACCTGTTGGGCACTGTCCTCTAACAAATTCTGCCCACTCAGGGAATACCCTGGAATTGCTCCACGTGCTGTCGGTTGGCGGTGCTACGCCGATTGGGGACACTCCCATCGTGCGTCTGGCCGTGCCTACACTTATCGGTATACATGGCGGACAAGGATGTTCGGGGCTGGATATGTTCAGGTCGTTTTGGCTTGCAGCGATATTGCTCACTGCGCTCACAGGTATTGGCCACGCGGGCTACCTGACCGACAATCCCGACGAAGTCTTCCAGTCCGTCTATGCGCGCATCGGGCCACTCCCGGTCGCCGCCGCACGCGACCCGTCCGTCTGGCTGAAGCTGGAAGAGCTCAAGCGCGAGCCCTGCGACCAGAAGAGCATCGATGATCTTGCGCAGTGGCTCGACAAGCTCGGCTATCGGCGACAGGCCGCTGACGGACTCTTCAATTTCGTCAAGAACTGCGGAGCGCCGCTGACCGCACTGAACAAGGCAGTCAGCATCTACATAAGACTGACCGACTACCCGAAAGCCGTCGAAGCGGCGGACGAGTATGTCAGGCGCGCCCCATCCGACCAAACCGCGCGCTACCTGCGCGGCATGGCGCTGGATGGTGCCGGCGACTATCGCCGCGCGCTGACCGACTACTCCGACACGATCGAGCTTTTCGCCGGCGACAAGAAGATGGTGTCCAGCAGCGTGTTCCTGCGCATGGCCAACGCCTACGCCGCCTTGAAGCAGTTCTGCGAGGCGACAGCGCCGATCAACCGTTGGGTTGCGTTCGATCCCGCCACGCGCGACACCAGCAAGACCCAGAAGATCATCGCCGACTATGAGCGGCAGGGTAATTGCGTCTCATCGAACGAGCTCCGCAAGGAGAGCTTCCCATTGCAGGGACAGAGAGGTGTCGTCACCGCCAAGGCGGAGATCAACGGCGTGCGCGGGCTGTTCGTGCTCGACACCGGCGCGAGCTACGTGTCGGTGAAGTCGTCCTTCGCGAGCAAGGCCAAGATTGCAGACGGCGGCGCAAGCGAGATCACGCTGAACACCGCCAACGGGCAGATCAAGGCTAAGCTCACCAAAGCCGACAAGGTCGCGCTGGGCAAGCTCGAGGCGACCAACGTGCCGATCGCGGTTCAGAGCAGCGACGACAAGAGTTATGGGCCAGGCATCGACGGCCTCCTCGGCATGAGCTTCCTGTCGCGGTTTGAGGTGCAGATGGCGCGCGGATCGATGGAGATCCGGACCCGGCAGCCAAGGAAGTGACTTGTGGCTGCCTGGGTAAGCCCGGGCGTGAACCGGGACATAGGCCGGCGCGACCAAACGGCTGAAACCACCGTCGAAATCCGCCTGTCGCCGAGGCCTGCTTGCGCCGCCTGCTGCTGATCCCCGCTCTGCTTGCCGCCCTGCTCTGGTCCGCGCCCGCTGTCGCGCAGGCGCGCAACCAGCTTGGGCCGCTCTGCACCACCGACACCACGCCGGCGGATCAGATGATCGACGCCTGCACCAAGATCATCGCGTTGAAGGTGTTCAAGGGCCCGCAACTCGCGACGGTCTATTTCTGGCGCGCGGTTGGCTGGAACAAGAAGGGCGACTACAGCAAGGTCATCGCCGACATCACCGAAGCGATCCGGCTCCAGCCGAGCGAGGCGGCCTACAATCTCAGAGGCTCGGCCTATTACGACAAGGGCGAGTACGACATCGCGATCGCGGACTTCGACGACGCGCTGAAGCTCGGCCCGCCCAGCGGCATCATCTTCCACAATCGCGGCAATGCCTGGCGCGGCAAAAATGACTATGCCAAGGCCATTGCCGATTACGACATGTCGATCAAGTCCGATCCGAAATCCGCGTTCTCGTTCCAGAACCGCGGCATCTCAAAGGAGGCGCTCGGCGATTACGACGGCGCGCTCGCCGATATCAACCAGGCGATCCGGCTCGATCCCTCGCTGCCGCAGCCGCTGATCAACCGCACCGCGATCTGGCGCGCCAAGGGCGATCTCGATCGCGCCATCGCCGACGGCAGCGAGGCGATCCGGCTCGCCAGGGAAAAGCCGCCGGTCAATATCATGACGCCGCCGAACAGCGTCCTGATCTCGGGCTACATCCATCGCGCGCTGGCCTATGAGGCCAAGGGCGACTACGCGCACGCGCGCGAGGACTACAAGGCAACGCTCGGTATCAGTGCATCCGACGCCGGCAGCAAGGCCAATCAGGCCACCGCAAAGGTGCGGCTCTCGCTCGTCACCGAAGCGCCCGCACCGGTCCCGCGCGACGCGCCGATATCGATCGCGCAGCAGCCCAGCACGCCGTCACAGCAGCAGGCGACCGCAGCGCCGGCGCCCTCGCCGTCTCCGCTCGCGAGCGGCCGCGGCAAGCGCATGGCGCTGATTATCGGCAACGGCGCCTATCAACACGTCAAGGCACTACCCAACCCGTCCAGCGATGCCCGTGCGGTCGCAAAGAGCCTGCGCGAGATCGGCTTCACCGTATCGGAAGGCATCGATCTCGACCGCGCCGCGATGCAGAAGATGACGCGCGACTTTTTGCGGGAGGCCGCGCGGGCGCAAGTCGCGGTGGTCTATTATGCCGGCCATGGCGTGCAAGTCGACGGCCGCAATTACCTCATTCCCGTCGACGTCGAGCTCAAGCCCGGCACGGGCATGACCGAGGCGATGATCGACATGGACACGATCATGGTGGGCCTCGACGACCAGGTCCGCACCAACATCCTGATCTTCGATGCCTGTCGCAACAATCCGATGGCACAGCAGGTCGCATCCACCGGCACCAATCGCGGCATCGAGGGCGCCTCGGGCCTCGCAGCGCCAACGAGTCTCGGCACCGGTGCGACATTGGGGGCCGGCACGCTGATCGCATTCGCGACCGCGCCGGGCCAGGTCGCACTCGACGGCGAAGGCGCCAACTCGCCGTTCTCCGCCGCCCTCTCCCGCCATCTCGGCACGCCGGGACTGGAAGTGCAGCAGATGCTGACAAGGGTGCGGGCGGAGGTGGTGTCGAGCACCAAGAACAAGCAGGTGCCGTGGTCGAACTCGTCGCTGCTGGGTGAGGTTTACCTGGCGGAGAGGTGAGGCCGGGTTTTGTGTATGAGCAGCACTATCCGCAAAACCCGCAAGTGTCATCGCCCGGCTTGATCGGGCGATCCAGTATTCCAGAGACGCCGACGTGATACGGACAAGCCGCGGCGTACTGGATTCCCCGCCTTCGCGGGGAATGACAGCGGAATTTTGTGACGCGTGCTAGCCCCACACTTCCTTCGCGATCTCGACCGCAAGGCCGAGCTTCGCCCACTGCTCTTCCTCGGAGAGGACGTTGCCCTCTTCCGTCGAGGCAAAGCCGCATTGCGGCGACAGCGCGAGCTGCTCCAGCGGGGCGAACTTGGCTGCTTCTTCCAGACGGCGCTTGATGTCGTCCTTCTTCTCGAGCTCGCCGAACTTCGAGGTGATGACGCCGACCACGACGACCTTGTTGCCCTTGGGCAGGAAGCGCAGCGGCTCGAAGCCGCCGGCGCGGTCGCTGTCGTATTCGAGGAAATAGCCGTCGTAATTGGTGCCGGCGAGCATGGTCTCGGCAACCGGCTCGTAGCCGCCCGAAGAAATCCAGGTCGAACGGAAATTGCCGCGGCAGACATGCGTCGTCACCACCATGTCGGCGGGCTTCTCGGCCAGCGCGTAGTTGATGATGCGGGCATAGATCTGCTGGAGACCGTCCGGATTGTCGCCGCGCTCGCGCGCCTTCTGCAGTTCATCCTGCGAGCAAAGATAGGCCCACACGGTGTCGTCGAACTGGAGATACCGGCAGCCGGCGTCGTAGAACGCCTTGACGGCTTTCCGGTAGGTCTTGCCGAGGTCTTCGTAGAAGGCCTCGAGATCGGGATAGATGTCCTTCGAAATCGACTTGCGGCCGCCGCGGAAGTGCAGCACCGCCGGCGAAGGTATCGTCATCTTGGCGGTGACGTGGGCCTGGTCGGCGACCTTCTTCAGGAAGCGGAAGTGGTCCAGCATCGGGTGGTCGTCGGGAAAGTCGAGCTTGTCGATCACCCGCACCGCGTCGTGCCGGGTCTGCACGCCTGCGAACTGGATGCCGGTGTCGGGATGAAACAGCTCGCAGCCGGTGAGCTTGGCCAGGAAGTCGAAATGCCACCAGGAGCGGCGGAACTCGCCGTCGGTCGCGAGCTTGAGCCCGATCGAGGCCTGCTTGTGCACGACCTTCTCGATCTCCATGTCCTCGATCTTGCGCAGATCGTCGGCCGAGATCTCGCCCTTCTCGAGCCGGCTACGGGCTTCCTTGATCTTGGCCGGACGCAGGAGGCTGCCGACCTCGTCGGCGCGGAAGGGGGCTTTGGTTCGCTGCATGTCTTACTCCCTGGACATTTTAGTTTAGTGAGCCGCCGCCCCGGCGACGCCGAGATGGCGTTCCAGGACCGAGGGGTCGGTTTTCAGCGCGGCGCTCGGAGCGTCGTGGACGATCGTCCCGCGCTCCAATATCACAACGCGGTCGGCCAGCCCCAGAATCTTTTGGGCATTCTGTTCGACGATGATCGAGCAGATGCCGCCTGCCCGCGTGATGCTGCCGATCGCCTTCAAGAGCTCTCCGACAATGATGGGGGCAAGGCCCTCTGTCGGCTCGTCCAGCAACAGCACTTTCGGGTTGAGGGTGAGCGCGCGGCCGATCGCCAGCATCTGCTGCTCGCCGCCGGAGAGCTGGTTGCCGAAATTGCTCCGTCGCTCCTTCAGCCGCGGGAACATCTCGTAGACCTTCTCGACCGTCCAGGGACCGGGCTGCGCCACCGCGGTCATGTTCTCTTCCACGGTCAGCGAGCGAAAGATGTTGCGCTCCTGCGGCACCCAGCCGATGCCGGCGCGCGCCCGCTGGTCGGGCCGGAGCGACGTGACATCGGCGCCGGCGAGCGCCACGCTGCCTGAGAATCGGCGGGTGACGCCGACGATCGAGTTGATCAGCGTGGTCTTGCCGGTGCCGTTGCGGCCCAGCAGCGCCAGCACCTGGCCCTCGGCGAGGCGCAGGGACATGTTGGGCAGCACCACCGCCTCGCCATAACCGGCGCGAAGTGCATCGATCGCGAGCAGGTCAGACATTGACCGCCTCCTCGCCGAGATAGACGGCCTTGACCTGCGGATCGCGCGCCACCTGCTCGGGCGAACCCTCGGTGAGCAGCGCGCCCGAAACCAGCACGGAGATGCGGTCGGCGAAGGAGAACACGAGGTCCATGTCGTGCTCGATCAGCAGCACGGTGACGTCGCGCGGCAGGCTGCCGACGACCGCGAGGATGTCGTGACGTTCGCTCTCTGGCACGCCGGCGGCGGGCTCATCGAGCAGCAGCACGCGCGGCTTGGCGGCGATGGCAACCGCGATCTCGAGCAGGCGCTGCTTGCCGTAAGGCAGCGTCACGGTCTGTTCGTTCATGACGTCGAGCAGGTGGAAGCGCGCCAGCAGATCGGCGATCTCGCCATTGACGTCGCTGCGCGTCCCCATCCGCCGCCACCAGTCGCCGCCATGGCCGAGCCGCTCGGAAACGGCGAGGCCGATGGTCTCGAGCGGCGTCAGGTCAGGATAGAGCTGGTTGATCTGGAAGGTGCGCGAGAGGCCGCGCAGCACGCGCTTGTGCACGGGAAGATCGGTGATGTCCTGGCCTTCGAGAAGGATGCGGCCCGAATTCGGCTTGAGCACGCCGGTGAGCTGGTTGATGACCGTGGTCTTGCCGGCGCCGTTCGGGCCGATCAGCGCGTGGCGAGCGCCCTGCTCGATCTTCAAGGACAGATCGCGGGTGACGCGCAGGCCGCCGAATTGCTTTTCGAGATTTTGGGTTTCGAGCACGATGGTCATGCGTCGCTCTCCGGCACGGCGACGACGGCCTTGCGTCCCGCAATCTGCCTGATGACCAGATTGGGCACGTACAGCACCCAGCGGTGCAGGCGCTGACGGCCGACCAGCACGATCACGACCAGCACGAGACCGATCCAGAACTGCCAGTATTGCGGGGTGATGGTGGAGAACACTTCCTGGAGCATGCGGAAGATCACCGCGCCAACCAGTCCGCCATAGAGGTAACCGGTCCCACCAATGACGAGCACGAGCATCAGATCGGCGGAGCGTTCGAAGGCAAACACGTCGA
Organism: Bradyrhizobium sp. AC87j1; assembly: GCF_002936975.1. NCBI lineage: Bacteria > Pseudomonadati > Pseudomonadota > Alphaproteobacteria > Hyphomicrobiales > Nitrobacteraceae > Bradyrhizobium > Bradyrhizobium sp. AC87j1. The sequence continues at coordinate 62,099 of NZ_PTFE01000039.1, read as the reverse complement.
GCGAGGCGATCGCCGTGGTCTGGGTGAACAGCGCGCCTGCGACGCCGGCATAGAACGCCGCGAGCGTGTAGATCGCGATCAAGCGGCGGTTGACGGGAATGCCGATCGCGGCAGCGCGCAGCGGATTGTTCTTGATCGCGCGCAGCGACAGGCCGAACGGCGAATGCACCACGCGGCGGGCGAACAGGAACAGGAGGAACAGGACAGCCAGCGAATAGAAGAAGCCGGCCTTGCCGAACATATCGAAGGGGATCTGGCCGAAGATCGGCTGCATCTCGATGCCCTGCAGGCCGTCGGTGCCGCCGGTGATGTTGGAGAAGCGCTCGGCGAGCGCTTCCAGCAGCAGCGCGATACCGAGCGTCACCATCAGGCGCGTCAGGTCGACGCCGCGGATCACTAGGAAGCTGGTGGCAAAGCCGAGCACCATCGCGGCAAGGCCAGCGACGATCAACGCCAGCACGGGCTCGCCCACGATACCATGAAGCGCGAGAAGCCCCGCGGCATAGGCGCCGACGCCGAAGAAGGCAGCATGCCCGAGCGAGACGATGCCGGCATAGCCGAGGATGAGATCGAGCGACATCGCAAACAGCGCCAGCCGCAGGATGTCGGTCATGATCAGATAGCGCGTGGGAAATGCAAAGCCGCAGGCCAGCACGATCAGCCAGAAGGCGACTTCGCCGTAGTGCCAGCGCGCCTGGCGTTGGGCGTGAAAACCGACGTCGGAGGAAGCGCTCATCGGCGAACTCAACGCGCGGCCGTGCGGCCGAACAGGCCGTTCGGACGCCAGATCAGGATCACGATCATCATGGTGTAGATCACGAAGGGGCCCATCTTCGGCACGTAATATTTGCCGGCGACGTCGCCGATGCCGAGCAGGAGCGAGGCCAGGAACGGGCCGGTGATCGAGGACGAGCCGCCGACGGTGACCACGATCAGGAAGTAGATCATGAACTTCAGCGGGAAATACGGATCGAGGCCGAGGATCTCGGCGCTCAGTGCGCCGCCGAGGCCTGCGAGCCCGCAGCCAAAGGCAAAGGTGAAGGCGAACACCTGCGGCACGTTGATGCCGAGGCCGCTCGCGGCGCGCGGGTCATCGACGGCGGCGCGCAAGCGGCTGCCGAAGCGGGTCTTGGCCAGCACCATCTGGAGCGCGATGGTGAGCAGGCCGCAGATCACGATGATCATCAGCCGGTAGCGGCCGATGCCGACGCCGAACAGGTCAAACTGCCCCTGAAGCGCCGCCGGCAGGTTGATGAAGACGCGCGAAGAGCCCTGGATGTAGTCGACGGCAGCGACCGACATGAAGGTCAGGCCGATGGTGAACAGCACCTGATCGAGATGGCTGCGCGTATAGAGGTGGCGGTACAGCGTCCGCTCGAGCGCGATGCCGATCGCGGCAGAGGAGACGAAAGCGAGCGGGAGCGCTGCGAAGAACGGCCAGCCCATCCGGTTGACCAGCACCATGCAGACATAGCCGCCGGCCATGGCGAAGGCGCCATGGGCGAGATTGACGAAGTTCATCAATCCGAGCGTGACCGCAAGCCCGCACGCGAGCACGAACAGCAGCATGCCGTAGGCAACGCCATCGAACAGGTTGGTGAGGATAGAGGTCATCGTCTCTGCTTAGAGTTATCGTCATGGCCGGGCTTGTCCCAGCCATCCACGTTCTTGTCCGGACTTTGTTTTCCTGGCTTCGCGTGGATGCCCGGGACAAGCCCGGGCATGACGCGGAGCAAGGGGCATGAGATCCCGGGTTCGCGCTAATGCGCGCCCCGGGATGACGCGCTTGCGCGCGTCACTTCTTGGTCTTGCCGAGATCCTTGACGGCCTCGAAGGTCGCGAACTCGACGTTGTAGAGCTCGCCGTCGACCTTCTCGACCTTGCGGATGTAGATGTTCTGCACGATGTCGCGGGTCTCGGGGTCGATCGAGATCGGACCGCGCGGGCTCTCCCACTTCTGGCCCTTCATGGCCTCGACCAGCTTGGTGCCGTCGGTGTCGCCATTGGTCTTCTTGAGCGCCTCGTAGATCAGGTGGATGCCGTCATAGCCGCTCACCGCCATGAAGCCCGGACGATTGCCGAACGCCTTCTTGTAGGCTGCGACGAAATCCTTGTTCATCTGCGAGGGGTGCGCCGCGGAGTAGAGATGCGCGGTGACCGTGCCGAGCACGGCATCGCCCATGTTGTTGAGCAGGTCGTCGTCGGTGACGTCGCCCGGCCCGATCACCTTGATGCCGGCCTTGTCGAGGCCGCGCTCTGCATACTGCTTCATGAAGTTGCCACCCTGGCCGGCCGGCACGAACACGAAGATCGCGTCGGGCTTGGCGTCCTTCATGCGCTGCAGGAACGGCGCGAAGTCCGGGTTTTGCAGCGGCGTCTTGACTTCTTCGACCACCTCGCCGCCGCCCGCCGTGAAGTTCTGCTTGAAGAAGTTCAGCGCGTCATTGCCCGGCGCGTAGTCCGAGGTCAGCGTCGCCACCTTCTTGATGCCGTTCTTCACCGCCCAGTCGCCGATGATGGTCGAGGACTGCGCCAGCGTGAAACTGGTGCGCACGATATAGGGCGAGCGCTCGGTGATGATGGAGGTGCCGGCCGCCATCACGACTTCCGGGATCTTGGCCTGCGTCGCCAGCGGCGCGGCCGCCAGCGCGGCCGGCGTCACGCCGAAGCCGGCGATGAAGTTGACCTTGTCGTTGACGATCAGCTCCTGCGCAGCGGTCTTGGTCTTGTCCGGGATCGCGGCGTCGTCCTTGAGGATGATCTCGATCTTCTTGCCGGCGACGGTGTCGCCCTTCTGCTGCATGTAGAGCTTGATCGCGTTTTCGATCTGCTTGCCGGTCGAGGCCTGGCCGCCGGTCATCGGCAGGATCAGGCCGACCTTGACGCTGTCCTCGGCCTTGGCAGGCGCAAGGCCTGCAACGCCCGCGATGGCGGCTGCTGCGACGGTGCGTGAAAAAACTCTTCGTTCGAACATCAGATGTCCCTCCCCTTCATTCCTGACCTGTTATGCGCCAGACCGAGTACCCGGTCCTTGCCGCGCTCTAACCTACGGATAAGCCATGCCGCGCGGCCACATGGCGTCCTCTGCAACCCCATTGTCAATCGGACGTTGGGCGACCATTCGGCGCAAGCCGCACGATCGGATCAACGCCGGGGGAGACATTTGTACGATTGTACAAATAAAATGGCCCTGTCAACAAAAAAGCCTGTCGCTGTACGAGCCGGGTCCTCCGGGTTGTTGCCGCACTGTAGGAGCGCCTGGCGGCGACGTGGTTGGAGAAATCCGCCTCTGCTTTGCAGAATTCGAACATTCGCCAGACGACGAGATCGAATCCCCAAACCCCAATTGCTCCCTCGGCGAGAATACGGATTGTATACCGTATCACCTGGGAAAACCCAATCAACGCCAAAAATTGCTTACTATTATACCGTTATGTATACAAAGAAATCCGTCGTCGAATAGGCCAATTTTACTTGTTGAGGACTAGAGTGCGCCGCTGGCGCTCGTCGGGCGCCGGTCATCCGCGCCCGGTCCAGCTCGACCCAGAAAATGCTCATGCGTATCCGTTTGCCTTCAATCGCTGCCGTCGTTGCCTTGCTGGCTTCCAACCTTGCAGGCTGCGGCACCGTCAACGAAAGACTCTCCGCCGGCATGGGCGACTACGTCCCGCAATGGGCCGGCGGGCTGCCGGCCGATGCCCCGCCGCGAGCGGGCACGCCGCAATACGACGCCTACATGAAGGAGCGCGAACGCAAGCGGCTGCTGCCTGCGACGGATCGCGAGAAGGAAGAGCAGGCGCAGAAAGGCGCGACGGGGACTACGTCGGCCGGCGCAGTGCGTTGAGGAAGCGAATGGCGAATAGGGAGTAGCGAATAAGGCGCTCTCCCGCTTCCACTCGCTATTCGCCACTCCCCATTCGCTAATCCATGAACACCACGGTCTTGCGACCGTTGAGGATGACGCGGTCGTCGAGATGGTAGCGAATCGCACGCGCCAGCACGCGGCGCTCGATGTCGCGGCCCTTGCGAACCAGATCCTCGGGCGTATCGCGATGGCTGATGCGCTCGACGTCCTGGTCGATGATCGGGCCTTCGTCGAGATCGCGCGTGACGTAATGCGCGGTGGCGCCGATCAGCTTGACGCCGCGCTCATGGGCCTGGTGATAGGGTTTTGCGCCCTTGAACCCCGGCAGGAACGAGTGATGGATGTTGATGCAGCGTCCCGACAGTTTTGCCGAGAGATCGTCGGACAATATCTGCATGTAGCGGGCAAGCACGACGAGATCGGTCCCGGTCTTGCCGACGAGATCGAGGATCTGCGCCTCCTGCTCGCGCTTGGTCTCCTTGGTGACGGGCAAATAATGAAACGGGACACCGCCGAAATCGAGCCCGGCATAGACCTCGCGCGGATGGTTGGAGACGATCGCGGCCAAATTCATCGGCAGTTCGCCGGTGCGCCAGCGATAGAGGATGTCGACCAGGCAGTGGTCCGACTTCGAGACCAGCAGCATCACCTTGCGATGCGCAGCCCGGTCGCGCATCTGCCAGTCCATGCCGAAACGCTCGGCGATCGCGGCAAAGCCGGTCTGGAGTGCCGACAGTTCCACGGCTAGATCGGCCGCGGTGAACACCACGCGCATGAAGAACTTCTTGGTCTCGATGTCGTCGAACTGCTGAGCATCGAGAATGTTTTGTCCGTTGTGGGCGAGAAACGTCGACACGGCCGAGACGATGCCGGGACGATCCGGACAGGACAGGGTCAGGACATATTGATGATCGGGCATGTTGATGAACAGGCTTGGCTCTTGATGAAGGTTTGGGCAAATGATGCGGAACGACCCGCGATTTGCGCCCTGCTCTATCACCGACTTCCCCTTGCGCCAATCCCAAGACTTGCTTCGACAAAGACTTGCTTCGACAAAGACTTGCTTCGACCTGAAGCGCGGAGTCAGGATGAACGGACGATTGCTTTAACTGACCGGAGTACGCCCATGGCCGAGCGCTTGAACGGCTACCGCATCCTGATCCTGGAAACGCGCGAGGAGGCGCAGTTCTCGAAGCTTCTGGCCGAGCAAGGCGCCGAGGTCGTGCAATGCCCGATGTTTACCATCCAGGATGCACCGGACCCTGCTCCGGTCGAGGCCTGGATCCGCCGCGCCATCGACAAGCCCCTTGACGACCTTGTGCTGATGACCGGCGAAGGCCTTCGGCGGATCATGAAGCTCGCGCGGGCGCGTGGGCTCGACGGCGCGTTTGTCGCGGCTCTCGCCGGATCGCGAAAATTCACCCGCGGACCGAAGCCCGGCAAGGCGCTGCGTGAGATCGGCCTCGAGGCGCAGCAGACCACGGAGAAGCCGACCACCGAGGGCGTGATCGAGATGCTGGGCAGGCTGGACCTGAAAGGCCGGCGCCTTGGCCTTCAACTCTATCCCGACAAGGACCATAGCGCGCTGATCGGCGCCCTTGCCGCGCAAGGCGCCGAGGTCGATGCCGTGTTGCCCTATGCCTACGATTCCAAGGCAGCGGATGCCAACATCGTCACCGCCATCGACGACATGGCCGCGGGGCGGATCGATGCCGTCGCGCTCACCAATCTCGGCCAGGTCCGCCGCCTAATCGAGGCCGCGAAGGCGCATGGCAGCGAGGCGAAGCTGCGCGCCGGCTTCGACCGGATGCTGATTGCGTCGGTGGGCCCGGCGGTCTCGGGCGAGCTTACTGCCCATGGACTGCGGACGGACGTCTCGCCGGCCGATGAAGCCTATTTCATGCGGCCGCTGATCTCGGCGATGGCAGCCGCGCTCGCGGAGAAGCTGCCCCGGCAAGAGACGTAAGGGTCCTACCCGGGCACGACACGATACACGCTGGCATTTCCTTCAACGCCGCGAAGAGGAGCTTCAAACACTGCGATTGCATGCCCGGAAAGGAGATCGCTCACTCCCGGCGCCGAATACAGCGCCTCCGAGATACAAATCTCGCCCGCGTCCGCCAGCGACTGCACACGCGCGGCAACATTTACGGTCTGGCCGAAATAATCCAGATTGTCGTTCAGGGTCACGGCGATGGAGGGGCCGCAATGGGCTCCAATCTTCAGGATGATGCTCGGCTCGCCGTGGTCGGAATTGTAGCGTTCGATTTCCCCCAGTATGTGGAGCGCCGCCGAAACCGCGTCCGTCGGGCGAGAGAAGACCGCCATGACTGCATCGCCGATCGTCTTGACGATGGCCCCGGAATGTTCCTGAACGGTCGCACCGAGCAAGGCAAAATGTTCGCGGACCAGCGCATAGGCATTGAGATCGCCGAGCCGTTCGTACATGGCGGTCGAACCTTTGAGATCCGTGAACAGCAGGGTCACCTGCCGGATTCCCAGGCCCTCCCTTTCGTCCACGCGTTCTGACCGGAACAGGCGGCGAAACGTCTGTCTCGCGAGCAACATCCCGCCGGACATGTAGGGCTCGAAATCAAGCGGCGGCTTGATCGCTTGAGCCAGAACGTCAGGCGGCCAGTTGATCAGGAGCAGGGAGCCTCGCGTGGATCCGCGGTTCTCCGCCTCGACAATGACGGGGCCGGGCGGCACGGCGGCCAGCGAGGGGGAAAAGCGCTGCCCATCGTATCCAACTCGCAAGATTGTCGGCGAGGTTGTCGGCTCGCCGGCCACCGCAACGACGAACGCAGCCTGGGTTTGAATATTGACCCCCGCCAGAGCGCCGGGACCGAGTTCGCAACGAATGGTCGTGGCGGAGCCTGGCGGCAAGAACGAAAGGCCGCGAACGAACGCATGCAAATAGTCGAGAAATCGGATTTGTTGGCCAGGTATCCGCGCGTCATTCAGAAATCGAAGCTTCCAATGGAAATCCTCGACCGAGAGGGAGGCAGGATCGTGAAACGGAAGCCGCCGAAGCTGGGGCGACACCGTAAACGTGACCTCTATGAAGTCGTCGAGATCGGTTTCACCAGTGACGTCGCACAAACCACAAACATAGTGGGTCTTGAGCGTGCGCAAGGCGCCGAAGCTATCGAGCACCATGCCGGATTGGGGACAAACAACATCCCAGCTCATCTCGAATAGCCCGCTTCTCGTCGCATAGAGAAACAGGTCAATGCTTTCCGGCTCTGCAATGGCGTGGTCGCGCGCGAATGCCAGCGGATTGACGCGGTAGAGCGATAGATCGTCACCGCTCCTGATGAGCGTTTCGAATTTGGAGATCACGCGGGGGCTCCAGGATCGGGCCCGCTCGATCTCGGTCATCTTGCTTTCGAGGAGCCTTTCCTGAATGTCGGTCATCGTGCGCTCGGATTAAGTGCGCTCGGATCAATCGTTCGTCACGCGCGAAGCGTGGCCGGGAAAACGGCGGCACCACCTCGAGCGCACCGGCTCGTGCCTGCTGCGGTCAAGGGCACCACGCCAACCGCGCGACGATGTTTAGCCCGCCACCTGCGAGGCCGCCGACATCAGCTCACCCGGGCTCGGCATCCCGAACATGCGCTGGCCGCCTTCCGGAACTTCTGTAAAGGCCCAGCGCACGACCCCTTCCCGATCGAGCAGGAACTGGCCGAATAGCTGGCCCTGGCCGGTTGCAGCCATGCGCTGATCGGCCTCCATCATCTCGTAGCCATCCTTGTTGTTGAGCTGCTCGGCGGCTGCCAAACGATTCATCGGCCCGGGCAATTCTCCGGGAATGTCAACTTGCATGCTCATGACCACATCCATGCCCACCTTGCGCGGCCACTCGGTTTCCTTCTCGGTGAACTCGAGATTGGGCAGGCCGAACGCGCGGTGCGAGACCCGCTCGGGATCGGAGGCGGCAAGCAGATTGGGCAACGGGTGATAACGGAAGTAGAGCCGAGCGCGCTCGATCGGCGTATTGACGACCGTCAGACTTTCGACGCCCTTGTCGCGCAGGGCCGCGTCAAGCTGCGCCTGGGCCGCGATATGGCGGCGGCAGAACGGGCAGTGCAGGCCTCGAAACAGGCCGACCAATATCGGACTTTGCCCGCGAAAATCCTCGAGCGCGATCTTCCCTTCGCGGGTGATGGCATCCAGCACGATGTTCGGTGCGCGATCGCCCGGTTGCAGCGGTCCATCGACATGACGTTCTGACATGGTTGAACTCCTTCACATGACCTAGTCAAGAAATGGCAGTACAATCAGTCCGGCGGGATCAAGCCCGTGCCTGGTGCAGACGTCATCGGCCAGCGCGAAATACCGCTCGGCCTCGGGCATGTCGCCGCGATCAAGGTTCAGCGTCGCGAGACCATCATAGCACGGAAAAAGCTGCTGCGGCTCGCCGGTTTCGCTGGCGACCTTGATGGCCTCATTGTAGCAGCGGGCGGCCTGATCGGGCCGGAAATGGCATTGGTGGATTTGCCCGAGCACGATCAGGGGCACGGGGAGATGCTCGCGCTGATCGAGCGCACGGTCGATCTCGATTGCCTTTTCGGCAGCCGGCACACCTTCGTCGGTGCATCTGTCCGTGAAGGTGCAACAGGCAACGGCAAAATTGGCAAGAAGACGCGCCTGGAACCCGAGATCGCCAATACGATGCGCGACATCCAGTCCGCGCCGACAGACCTCCATGGCTTGCGCCGGGTCGACGATCGTGTAGAGCACGCTGAGATTGGTGTAGCCGCGGCAGGCCACATTGAGAAGGCCGGCGGCTTCGGCTGCCGCGACACTTTGCTCCACTTCGCGCACCGCATCCTGGTGTCGTCCAAGCCGTGCCAGTGCAACCGCCTTGGTATTGAGAGCCTCGGCAATGGCGCGGGCCGCATCGAGTCCGGCCTGCTCGTCCGCGTCCGCCGGGACGGATCGGGCGTAGCCAATCGCCTCGTCCGCCCATGTCGCGGCGGCCACGTGATCGCCCATGCGAAACGCGAGACGGCCGCGCTCCTGCAAGAGGTGCGCCCGTTCGATCGGCGCATCGGTCTCTCCAAGCAGGTCAGCCGCCTCGGCATAATGCCTCTCTGCGTTGATCCGCTTGCCGGTGTCCCACAACAACCTGCCAAGCTTGCGAAGGATTCGCGCTTCGCCAATGCGGTCCTCTGCGGCGCGGTGCCCCTCCAGCGCGCTCTGGTAGTGCTCCTCGGCCGTGTTGCGGCGGCCCGCCGCGGCGCAGAGGTCCGCGATCCGCTCGTACAGAACCAGGCGCTCCGGCTCGCGCTCGGCGCCGGTCAACAACATGGCGAGGGCCTGCTGGTAGAGACGGATGGCATCGTCATTGGCATAGGTCGCGCGAGCGCGATCGCCGGCCGCGCGCAGATGGCGCGCGCCTTTCGACTTGCGCGCGCTCAGGCTGAAATGATGGCCGAGCAGGATGAGGTCCTCGAGCCGTTCGGGCTCGCTGCCATAAAGCCGCTCCAGCGCGGCACCAATCCGTCCATGGAGCTCGATCCGCCGCTGCAACAGCAGGTTTTGATAGATCACATCCTGCAGCATGGTCTGCGTGAAACGGTAGGATCGCAGCGAGATCGAGTTTGCGCCCGCAACCTCCTCGACAATCTCGGCGTCGCACAGAAGTTCGAGGCCCACTTCGACCGGCCCGGTTGCTGTCGCCCCGAGCAGAGCCGCGTCGAAGCGCGGGCCGATCACCGCGGCCTCCTGGGCCAGCCGGCGCACCTCATGCGGCAGCCGGTCCAGCCGCGCCAGCAACAGCGCCTGAATGCTTGCCGGGATGTCGGCGGCGGCCTCATCCGACTTTATCCGCCACTGCGAGCCGTCACGCTCCAAGGCGCCGGCCTCGATGAGACCGCGGATGATTTCCTCGAGGAAAAGCGGATTGCCGCTCGCGCGCTCCAGGATTCGACTGAACAGATTTCCCGGCGGCTCGCGCCAACCGTGACTGAAATAAGCCGCGAGCAGGTTTTGTCCGTCGGCGTCACCGAGCGGAAGCAATCGAAGGGTCGTGTGGCTGATCCGGCCCGAACCGAACTGATCCAGCTCCAGCATTGGCCGATGCGTGAACAACAGCATCAACCGCGTGCGCTCCAGCCGGTCCATCAGGAACCGCAGCGCCTCAAGGGAGACGGCATCGGCCCAGTGCAGATCCTCGACGATGATCAGAAGCGGTGACAAGGCCAGGCGCCGTTCGAAGACGGTCCGGATCGCAAAGAATATCTGCCGCCGGAGCTGTTCGGGCTCGACGTGCTGCAATGCGGCGTCCGGGCCGCCGAGGCCAAGGACATGGACATAGAGCGGCATCAGCCGCTCTGCCTCTTCGGCCGGAAGGCCAAGCTCCGACAGAGCCTCAGCCAGCCTGGCCTCAGCCGCCGCCGCGCTGGCCTTCTGCGCGATGCCATAGGCGCTGCGCAGCACCGCGGCGAGCGTGCCGTAGGATTGTTCGCCGAGGGGCGAGCAGGCGGCCTGCCGGATCGCCACACCTGCGAAGCGCTCCTCATCGCGGATGCGGGCAACGAATTCGTTCACCAGGCGCGTTTTGCCGATGCCCGCCTCGCCGACCAGCCGCACCAGTTGCGCCGCACCGCCGCACGCGCGATCGAGGCTGCCGATCATGCGGGCAAGTTCGACGTCGCGGCCGATCAGCGGCGCACTGAGGCCCAGCGTGTCGAGGCCTCGCGCCGCACGCGGCGTGTCGAGCGGTCCCTTGAGACGATGGACCAGGACACTGCCCATCTTGCCCTTGAGCGAGACCTCTCCGAGCGATTCATACGAGAACGCATGCCGGGTCAGGCGGTAGGTCAAGGGCCCGACCAGCACTTCGTCCGGCGGCGCCATCGACTGCAATCGCTGCGCGGTATTCACCGTGTCGCCGGTTACCGAATAGGACTTGGCAACGCCCACACCCAGTCCGCCCGCAACCACGTGCCCGGTATTGATGCCGATGTGGAGCAGCAGCGGTGCACCGGCATAGACCTTCGCACGCTCGCTGAGCTGCTCCGTCCGCTTGATCATGTCGAGTGCAGCGCGGACCGCCCGCTCCGGATCGTCCTCGTGCGCTGCTGGCGCGCCGAACAGCGCCAGCAGCGCATCGCCGATGAATTTGTCCACGAAGCCGCCAAAGCTTTGCACCGCTTCCGTCAGCTCCTCGAACAATTCGTTCTGAAGGGCCTGCATGACCTCGGGGTCGAGGCGCTCGCTCATCGCGGTGAAGCCGCTGAGATCGGCAAACAGCACGGTAATGGTGCGGCGGTTGGCTTCGCTGTCCATCCTGTCCGGCTGCGGTCGAAAAGCCTGGTGAGGGTCGACCGCCGGCGCCAGCGGCGATGACGACGCTCTGACCGGTGCTGGCGGCCGGCTCGGCTGCGCCTGTCCCCCGGCTTTGGGGACCTCACTGACGAGGGCGCCGCATTTCGGGCAATACGTGAAATCCGGTGCGCACGCATAGCCGCAGCCAGGGCACGCGTTCGGTTGCTTCGTGCCGCACTTCGGGCAGAAAGCAAAGCCGCTCTGAACCTCGGAACCGCAGCAAGAGCAGTTCATGGGTCAAGCCCCCGCGGAAGCCGCGATGACGCGGTCTACTGGGACTGTCGGATGGGCCCAGCGACCTGGCAAGCATGGGCTCCTCGTGCAGGAAGAGCAAGCGGTGGTTGGTTAACGGCCGCGAGCGCGGCTTCACTCATCCCCGCAACCAGCCGGTTCAGCGCGCGGCGGCGCGCTGAACCGCTAGATGGCGCCGGCCCCCACCAGCACGAAGGGCGCCCAAGTTGCGGGCTGCGCGCTCTCGCCGCCCTTGGTGATCAGTGCCGAGATCGAGCGACGCAGCGCCTCTGCTCGGCCGATATCGGGATGCGTCTTCATCGCGTCGATCGTGCCGGTGGTGATGGCGACCGCGGCGTCGGAGTTCACCGCCCAGTGCGACACCAGCAGCGCGCGCGTGCCGGCATAGAAGAAGGCCCGCGCAAGACCGGAGAAGGCCTCCGAATTGGCGGCCTGCCCGCCAGCGGTGTTGCAGGCCGACAGGATCACCCAATCGGCATCGAGCTTGAGGCCGGAAATCTCCGACGACGAGAGATAGCCGTCATCGGTGGACGTCGGCGCCGCCGGCGGGCTGAGGATCAGTCCGGGCTCGATCGATCCACGCACCTGCCCCGCAAGCGCGCCATGGGTCGCAAAATGCAGGATGCGGTATTTCGCGAGATCGCCGCTCTGGCCGAGCGCCTTCATCCTGGTCTCGGAGGCGTCGCCGGCGAGGACGACGTCGCCCTTGATGGGCGCGAAGGTGCTGGCCACCGCGCACAGTTCGAGCGCAGTTTCCGGCAGCGGCATCTGCCGCCTGAGCTGCACGATGTCCGCAGTGCCGCCCGACAGCGCGTCCACGGCGCGCAAGCTCCGTTGTGCGACCTGGGTCGCCTGCGTCGGAATAGCGGCGCAGGTCCGAATCTGGCGCGCCAGCTTGGCACGCGCCACCGCGACATCGCTGCGGCCATCGCCGTCGAGCATGGGATTGCCGACGCCGAGAAACGGTTTCGACGCCGCGCTCTTGCGTGCGACCTGCCGCAATGCCTTGAGGCTGGAGACTGAAGGCAGCACTGTGGTGGCAAATCGCTTGACCAGCCAGGGTGCCTTCGTGAGGTCCCCACCTGCCGGGGGCCTGTCGGTCAGCAAGACCTGAAAGGGCAGCGTCGCCAGCGGGCCTGACGGCACCAGGATCAGCTCCTTGCCGTCGATGTCGCGCGCGACAGGCCCGAGCAGCGCCTGGTAGAGCGCAAAGGCGCGCTCCTGGTCGAACGGCAATGGCTCGTCCGCCCCAAGCGGGGTCTTGCGGCCGAGCTTCTGCGGACATGTGGTCGCCTTGTCCAGCCATGCATCCGTATCCAGACCGCAGCGCAAGGCGCCGACGGCCTCAGCGAGTTGCTTTTCGCCGAGATCCGCCGAATGCCAGCGCACGTCCGAGCGCGTCACGGTCCAGACGAAGGTGGCGCGTGACGTCGTCGTGAACAGCAACATCGCCTCGTTGGGACGAAGCTGCTTCTGGGCATCCTCGATTGCAATCGGCGCCTTAGTGACGAGCGCTGCGTAGTCCGGAAACTGCGCAGCGATCGTGCGATCCAATTCCCGGATTTGACCTGAGATGGCCGAGGCTCGGGCACGAAGCGCCTGCTCCGCCGCCGGGTTGCGCGCAGCATCCGCCTGCGAGATCGCCGCCACGAGCATCTTGTCGGTCGCGACGGCTTGCGCGCCGAGATCCTGCCGCTCACGGACGCGCGCGGCGAGATCCCCGCTACCATCGGCGATGCGGGCCGACATACCGGCAATCGCCCGCGCAGCCTGCTCGTCACCGATCCATTGCGCCGCCTCGAACGCCTGCGATCGCAAGGCGCCGGCCTGCCCCGCATTGGCGCTCGCGAGGTTATAGGCGGCTACGATCAGTCCGGGATGGGGATTGGTCTCTTCATGGACCTTCACATCGCCGCGGCTCTCCTGCTCGGCGGCGCGGCGGCCGTTCTGGATCGCGACCGCGCGCGCGAACGCGTCGCGGGCCTGCTGCCAATCCTTCAAATCGATATAATGGGCGCCGAGATTGGCGAAGCTGTTGGCAACATCCGGATGCTGCTCGCCGAGAGCGCGCAGGCGGATATCCAGCGCGCGCTTCAGCAGCGGCTCGGCCTCCTGCGGCCGGCCGGTGCTGTCCAGAATGACGGCCAGATTGTTGAGACTGTTGGCGACCAGCGGGTGAGAATTCCCGAGCGCGGCCTCGCGTATCGCAAGCGACCGGCGCGCGAACGGTTCGGCCTCGGCGTAACGATCGGCCTCGCTCATCAGCGTCACCAGATTGTCGAGCGCGATCGCGACATCCAGATGCGCCGGACCGAGCGCCTTCTCACGGATCGCCAGCGACTTGCGGAACAGCTGCTCCGCCTCCTGCTTGCGATTGAGATGGGCCCAGGCCTCCGCAAGGTTGTTCAATGCCGTCGCCACGTTCGGATGCGCTATCCCGACGCCCTTCTCCTGAATCGCGAGTGCGCGGGTCAGCAGCCCCTCGGCCTCGGCGTCCCGGCCCTCGCGCCAGAACACCAGGGCCAGATTGTTGAGGCTCGCGGCGACATCGGGATGATCAGGTCCGAGCGCCTTCTCCCTGATGGCCAAAGTCCGCCGGGCCAATTGCTCGGCCTCCGGAAGCCGTCCCTGCGCGCGCCGGAGCTCGCCGAGATTATTGAGGGTCGCCGTCAGATAGATGCTGTCCGGGCCATGCTGCTTCTCCTGCAGCACAAGCGCTTCGGCAAAATTCGCCTCGGCCTGCTGCAACCGGCCTTGCGCGCGATTGACCTCCGCGATGTTGTTCAAGGTCACCGGGATCATGATGTCCGCCTGACCCGACGACTTCCGGAACACCGCGAGCGCTTTATTGAACAGGTCGAGCGCCTCGGTCTCCTTTAACTGGCGGTGACGGAGATTGCCGAGCTGCATCCGCGCCAGCGCCGTGGTGAGATGGTCAGGGCCCAGCACGCTCTCGTCGATGGCGATCGCGCGCGACATGTCGCGTTCGGCATCGCCGAGCCGGTTCTGGCCGAGCTCGATCTGGCCCAGCGTGGCGAGCACGGCTGCGACATCGGGATGATTGGGACCAAGGCTCTTCTCGCGAATGACGAGGGCCCGCCTCAACACGCTTTCGGCCTCAGCGGTCTCGCCTTTCGTCTGGAGCGCCTGACCCAGCACGACCAGCGTGGTCGCGGTCAGGGGCGATTGTCGCCCCGTGCTTTTCTCGGCCTCAACGACGAGCTTCCTGGCAAAGCCGACCGCCTCGCCATAGCGGCCCTCCTTCGCCAGCGCCGTAATGCGCTGCATCAGCGCCAACAAGTCTTGCGACCCCGCCTGCCCCGGCGAGACCATGACGCTTACGAGAAGTACAAAACAAAAAGACTGCGCGGCAAACCTCGGCCACCGTACCCACATGCTGCGATCGCTCCGATTCCCCGCGCCCGCGACCTGTTGGGCCACAGCAAGATGAAGACACTATGACCGCCTCCTGCGTCCATGGACGAACCGATCGCAGAAACCAGGGGAAGACATTCGCACGGACCGGTCACGCGCCTGCAGCGGACGTGCTGATGCAGCCATGCATGGCAGCATGCGGCCGGTCCGATTGACACGAGCGTCGCCAACGCTACGTTGCTGATCGGAAAGAAGAAACAACAAGGCAAGGGATTCGCCGTGACACGCGTCATCGCGTCTTGAGCGCAGCCGCGCGGCCGTCGGCGCTCGCGCCATTCCGCATCCGCAACTATCGCTTCCAGTGGCCGTCCGACCTGCTCACATCCTGGGCGTTCGAGGTCGAGACGCTGGTGCTGGGCTGGTACATCCTGGTCGAGACCGGCTCGGTGCTGCTGCTCACCGTGCTTGCCTCGCTCCAATTCGTCGGGACCTTGGTCGCGCCGGTGTTCGGCATGATCGGCGACCGCATGGGTCATCGCGATCTGCTGGTCGCGATGCGTCTTGCCTATACGGTACTCTCTTCGACCATCATGGTTCTGGCGCTGACCGGTCATCTGTCGCCGCTGAGCGTCATGATCATCGTCGCGGTCATGGGCCTGATTCGCCCCTCGGATCTCGGCGTCCGCGGCGCGCTGCTCGCCGAGATCATGCCGGCCGAGCAGCTGGTCGGTGCCATCAGCGTTGCGCGCACGACCCAGGACAGCGCCCGCATCACCGGAGCGTTGACAGGCGCTGGGCTGTTCGCCGTCCTCGGCATTGGCCTCGTTTACGTGGCGATTGCCTGTCTCTACTTCGTGGCCGCGCTTCTCATGCTGTGTCTGATCCGGCCCAAGAGGACCGTCATCACGAGCGATCTTCCGGCAAACAGTCATGCGGTGTCGCGGCTGCTGGGAGACCTCAAGGAAGGGATCGTCTACGCCTGGAGTGGCCCGGGAATGCGTGCGGCGCTGTGTGTCGCCTTCCTGGCCAATCTCACCGCATTTCCCTTCACTGGCGGATTGCTGCCCTACATCGCCCGGGAGATCTTTCATACCGACCAGACCGGCCTCGGTTACCTCTCGGCGAGCTTCGCGGTCGGCTCGCTGATCGGCTCCATCACGCTGAGCCTCGTCAGCGGCGTGCGCATTGCCCGGCTTCTGATCGGCGCGACGCTGGCCTGGTACGCCATGCTGCTGATATTCGTCGAGATCAGGACCATGCCGGTGGCGATGGCCTGCCTCATGCTCGCCGGCATCGCCCAGAGCATGTCGATGATCTCGGCGGCCGTGATCCTGATGCGCACCGCAAGCGCACACCTTCGCGGCCGCGTGATGGGCGTGCGCATGATGGTGATCTACGGCCTGCCGATCGGATTGCTCGCGGCCGGCAGCCTGATCGACATCATTGGTTATTCCGCGACAGGCTCGCTCTATGCCGCCGCCGGCTTCATCGCGATGCTGGCGATCGCGATCCGCTGGCGCGCCGACCTCTGGCCGGTCCATGCACCCGCGAATGCGCGATGACCGCGCCTAATCGCCATACCCGCGCAGCCGCT
The DNA here is from genome assembly GCF_002936975.1 of Bradyrhizobium sp. AC87j1. Taxonomy (NCBI): domain Bacteria; kingdom Pseudomonadati; phylum Pseudomonadota; class Alphaproteobacteria; order Hyphomicrobiales; family Nitrobacteraceae; genus Bradyrhizobium; species Bradyrhizobium sp. AC87j1. The sequence goes on along the minus strand of NZ_PTFE01000039.1, from coordinate 45,678 downwards.
CGATATCGAGGATGGTGACGCCGCCATATTCGAGCCGCAGTAGTCCCTCCTTCTCCAGCCGGTTCAGCGCGCGGTTGGCGTTCTGGCGGGACATGCCGGAGAGCGCACCGATCTCCTCCTGGGTGATCTCCAGATGAGCGGTCGATTCCGGATAGAGGATCGGATTGAACAGTGAGGCGATGCTGCGGGCGAGGCGCGCGGTGGCATCCAGGGTGCGGTTGACCTCGAGCATGCCGATGAACTGGCCGAGCCGTTCGTTGAGCTGACGCACCAGAAAGCGGTTGAAGCCGACGCTGTTCTCGAACAGCCACATGAAGGCGCTGCGTTCCATCAGCGCGACGCGGCTGTCGCGCAGCGCGACCACGTCATAGCGGCGCGGCTCGTTCTTGAGCACACTGCCCTCGCCGAACCAAGCGCCCGCCGTCAGCCCGGCGAGGCTGGTCTCCTTGCCGTCCCTGGAGACCCCGCCCATGCGGGCAAGGCCGCCCACCATGCCGGCCCAATAGGCAAAAATATCACCGCGCATGAACACGGTCTCGCCGGTGCCGTAGGACCGCTCCGTGATTCCGGCGCGCGCGACCTCGATCTCCGCTTGCGTGAGCTCGCGCGACCAGGCGGCGACGCGCTTCAGTTGATCTTCTGAAATCATGATCTCGCGGCCAGCCGCACCGTTTCGTCACTCCGTCTTCTGCTGCATTGCAGCATGATGATTCCAACCGCCATCCGACGAAAGATGAAGGCCGCCGCCGCCCGACAAACTTTGTCGCAGAATTGTCAGCCGCGAGACATTTCAAAATAGCGCTTTCCCCTATTGAGGACCACCTCGGACGATGCGGCTTTTGATCCCTGACGGGAACGAGAGTGGCGCGGGTCCGGTCGAGACCATCTGCTGCATGGCCTCACCGGCACCACCGTACTAGGATCGCTGGGCAGGAACGGACGAAGAGCGCCACTAAAAAGCGCCATCACCGGGAGGGTTTCGTTTGGTGGCTACCAGTCTTGAAGTACGCGACGTGTCCCTGCGATTCGGCGGCGTCCGGGCGCTGACCGACGTCGGCTTCTCCATCAGGGAGGGCGAGCTGTTCTCGATCATCGGCCCTAACGGCGCCGGCAAGACCTCGATCGTGAACTGTATTTCCGGCCGCTACAAGCCGACCGAAGGCCAGCTGTTCTACCAGGGCCGCGACATCACCGCCCTGACGCCGAACGCCCGGGCCTCGCTCGGCATCGGCCGCACCTTCCAGAACCTGGCGCTGTTCCACCACATGAGCGTGCTCGACAACATCATGGTCGGGCGCCATCACCTCCTGAAGAACAATTTCCTCACAGGCTCGCTGTACTGGCTCACCGGCGCGCGCAAGGAGGAGCTCGAGCACCGCCGCAAGGTCGAGGAGATCATCGACTTCCTCGACCTCCAGTCGGTGCGAAAGGCCACCGCCGGCACCCTCTCCTACGGCTTGCGCAAGCGCGTGGAGCTCGCCCGTGCCATGGCGCTGGAGCCGCGTCTGATTCTCCTCGACGAGCCGATGGCCGGCATGAACTTCGAGGAGAAGGAGGACATGGCCCGCTACATCGTCGATCTCAACGAGGAATTCGGGATGACGGTGGTGATGATCGAGCACGACATGGGCGTGGTGATGGACATCTCCCACCGCGTCATGGTGCTGGATTTCGGCAAGAAGATCGCCGAAGGCGATCCGGCGACGGTGCTCGCCGATCCCCACGTCAGGCGGGCCTATCTTGGCGAAGAAGACGAGGTGCTGGTCGATCCTGATGATGCTGCACCCGCCCAGGAGAGCGCGGCATGATGGATTACGCAGGCCGCGTCGCGCAGGCCGACACCTATCCGAAGATGCTCCGGCTCAACGCGAAGGAGCACGGCAACGAGATCGCATTGCGCGAGAAGGATCTCGGGCTCTGGCGGCTGTTCACCTGGAGCGACTACCAGACCCGCGTGCGCGACTTTGCGCTCGGTCTTCTCGAAATGGGCCTCGGCCGCGGCGACGTCATCGGCATCATCGGCGACAACCGGCCGGACTGGGTGGCGGCGGAAGTGGCGACGCACGCCATCGGCGGCCTCAGCCTCGGACTTTATCGCGACGTGCTGGACGAGGAGGCCTCCTATCTCCTCAACTATGGCGAGGCGCAGCTCGTCTTCGCCGAGGACGAGGAGCAGGTCGACAAGCTGCTCACCCTCGCCGACCGCGCGCCGAAGCTGAAGCACATCATCTATTCCGATCCGCGCGGGATGCGGAAATACGACGACCCTAGGCTGATGTCGGCGGAGAGATTTGCCGAGCTCGGCCGGGCTCGTGCCGCGCGGGAGCCGGAGCTCTACGACAGGCTGGTCGATGCCACCAAGGGCGAGGACGTCGCGATCCTTTGCACGACGTCTGGCACCACGTCCCATCCCAAGCTCGCGATGCTCGCCGCCGGACGCGTGCTCGGCCACTGCGCGACCTATCTTGCCTTCGACCCCAAGGGCCCAGACGACGAATACGTCTCGGTGCTGCCGCTGCCGTGGATCATGGAGCAGGTCTACGTGCTCGGCAAAGGCCTGCTCTGCCGGATGAAGATCAACTTCGTCGAAGAGCCCGACACGATGATGAACGATCTGCGCGAGATCGCGCCGACATTCGTGCTCTTTGCCCCCCGCGTCTGGGAATCCATCGCCGCCGATGTCCGCGCCAAGGTGATGGACGCGACGCCTCTCAAGCAGCGCCTGTTCGACGTCGGCATGAAGAGCGGCCTCGCCGCGCTCGAACACGGCAAGCGCTCGGGCCTTGCCGACGCCATCCTGTTCCGCGCGCTGCGCGACCGCCTCGGTTTCACCCGGCTGCGCTCGGCCGCGACCGGCGGCGCGGCGCTCGGGCCCGAGACCTTCAAGTTCTTCCAGGCCATGGGCGTGCCGCTGCGCACGCTGTACGGCCAGACCGAGCTGCTGGGGGCCTATACGCTGCATCCCGAGGGCAAGGTCGATCCCGACACCACGGGCGTGCCTATGTCCGACGAAGTCGAGATCCGCATCGACAATGCCGACGTCCACGGCGTCGGCGAGATCGTGGTGCGGCATCCCAACATGTTCCTCGGCTACTACAAGAATCCCGAGGCCAGCATCGCCGACATCAAGGACGGCTGGATGTTGTCGGGCGACGCCGGCTATTTCAACGCGAACCAGCAGCTCGTCGTCATCGACCGTATCAAGGATCTCGCCGAGACCTCGCGCGGCGAGCGCTTCTCGCCGCAGTTCATCGAGAACAAGCTGAAGTTCTCGCCCTATATCGCCGAAGCCGTGGTGCTCGGGGCCGGCCGCGATGCGCTCGCGGCGATGATCTGCATCCGCTACTCCATCATCTCGAAATGGGCGGAGAAAAATCGCCTCTCCTTCACGACCTACAGCGATCTCGCCTCGCGGCCGGAGGTCTATACGCTGCTTCAGAAGGAGGTCGAGACCGTCAACGCCACGCTGCCGCCGGCCCAGCGCATCTCGCGCTTCCTGCTGCTCTACAAGGAGCTCGACGCCGACGACGGCGAGCTCACCCGCACAAGAAAGGTGCGCCGCAGCGTCATCAACGAGAAATACGAGGGCATCATCGATGCCATCTACCGCGGCGATGCCGACATCCCCGTCGACACCGTGATCCGCTTCCAGGACGGCACCACCCAGCGCGTGCGGACGACACTGCGCGTGGTGGAACTCGGCGGACATGGGCACATGGCGGAGGCTGCGGAGTGAAACAAATGGTCGTCATGCTCGGGCTTGACCCGCGCATCCATCCTCTTCCGAACAATCTTCCTTCCGCATCGATGGATTGCCGGGTCAAGCCCGGCAATGACGAGCTGGGTCAACCGACATGAACACCGCCTTCCTTATCCAGCTCCTGGTCAACGGTCTCGTGGTCGGCACGCTCTACGGCGTGGTCGCGATGTCGTTCGTGCTGATCTACAAGGCGACGCAGGTCGTCAACTTCGCGCAAGGTGAATTGCTGCTGGTCGGCGCCTGGGTGTGCTGGGCTCTGCTCGCCAAATATCAGGTGCCGTTCTGGATCGGCATGCCGATGACGCTCGTGTTCATGTTCGTGTTCGGCATCGCGGTCCAGGTGCTAATCCTGCGGCCGATGATCGGCGAGCCCATCATTTCCGTGATCATGGTGACGATCGGCCTCTCCACCGTGCTCCAGGCAACGCTGAAATGGATGTTCGGCGTCAATCCGCAGCCGTTCCCGCGCGTGTTCGAGAGCCAGTCGGTCAGCTTGCTAGGCTTACAGATCCAGACCGTCTATGTCATGAGCCTGGTGGTCTCCGTCGCCATGATGATCGGCATGGCCTGGTTCTTCCGCGCCTCCAAATACGGCCTTGCGATGCGCGCCACCGCGTTCAACCAGCAGGTCGCGCAATCGCTCGGCATTTCCGTGAAAAGCGTGTTCGCGATGGCCTGGGCGATCTCGGCGACGGTGTCGGCGGTCGCGGGTGTCGTCGTTGCGGTCGTGAACGGCGTGTCCTCGGGCCTTGCCGCCTACGGCATCAAGGTGTTTCCGGCGGCGATCCTCGGCGGACTCGACTCCGTCGGCGGCGCCGTGCTCGGCGGCATCATCATCGGCCTGCTCGAGAACGTCGCACAATATATCGACAGCGAGTACCTGCACTGGGGCAATCTCTACGAGATCGCACCGTTCTACGTCCTCATCATCGTGCTGATGATCAAGCCCTACGGGCTGTTCGGCACCCACGACATCGAGCGGATCTGACCCATGGCCGGCCCTGCCCTCATTCCTGCTGGTGATTTCCGCACCTCTTATGCGGCCGACACCACGATCTTCCCGACCACGACCAGCCGCAACTTCACCATCGCAGGCGTGCTGTTGCTATGCCTCGCGCCGCAATTCTTCAGCGGATACTGGCTCAGCATCCTGATCCAGATCGGCATCTTCTCGATCGCGGCACTCGGGCTCAACATCCTGGTCGGCTTCACCGGCCAGATCTCGATCGGCCATGCCGCCTTCTTCCTGCTCGGCGCTTTCACCTCGGCTTACATCTCCAACAATGCGCCGATCCCGGTGTTCTTCGCGATCCCGCTCGCCGGAATCGTCACCGCGCTGGTCGGCCTGATCTTCGGCATCCCAGCGGCGCGGCTGAAGGGGCTCTATCTCGTCATCGCGACGCTGGCCGCGCAGTATATCCTGCTCGACTTCTTCTCCCGCGCCGAATGGTTCACCGGCGGCTCGGTGCCGGCGAGCGCCAACCCGTTCTCGATCTTCGGCTACACGCTGCGCGGCGACAAACAGTATTTCTACGTCGTGCTGGCCTATGTGCTGCTCAGCTACATCCTCGTCACCAATTTGATGCGCACCCGCGACGGCCGTGCGCTGGTGGCGATCCGCGACCATTATCTCTCGGCCGAGATCATGGGCATCAACCTCACCAAATATCGTACGCTGTCGTTCGGGCTCGCCGCCTTCTTCGCCGGCATCGCCGGCGCGCTCTACGCGCACTACCAGCTCGTGGTGTCGCAGGAAGGCTTCGGCATCGAGCGCTCGATCCTGTTCCTGGCCATGATCATCATCGGCGGTACCGGCTCGATCATGGGCACGTTGATGGGCACCGCCTTCGTGGTGCTGCTGCCCGAAGGGATGGAGTTCATCAGCCATTATTTGAAGGGCGGCGCGATCGACAAGGCGCTGTCGCTCAACACCAACATCACCTTCCTGCGCGAAATCGCGATCGGGGTGATCATCATCGCCTTCCTGATGTTCGAACCCGACGGGCTCGCGCATCGCTGGCGGCAGATCAAGGCGTATTGGAAACTCTACCCGTTCTCGCATTGAGCGCGGGCAACTTCACTTAAACAATAAACAGGAGGAACCGACCCATGACGATGAAATCGCTTTTGAGCACCGCATCGCTCGCCGTCGCGATCGCCGCATTCTCGGCCGGCGCACAGGCGCAGATCGCGATCGGGCACCTCGCCGACTATTCCGGCGGCACCTCCGACGTCGGCACGCCCTATGGCCAGGCCGTCGCCGACACCTTCGCCTGGGTCAACAAGAACGGCGGCGTCGGCGGCAAGCAGCTCAACGTCGACACCAACGACTATGGCTACCAGGTGCCGCGCGCGATCGCGCTCTACAAGAAGTGGTCGGCGCCGGACAGCAAGGTCGCCGCGATCATGGGTTGGGGCACCGCCGACACCGAGGCGCTGACCGGCTTCCTCGCCCAGGACAAGATCCCCGACATGTCCGGCTCGTATGCTGCCGCCCTCACCGATCCCGAAGGCGTCAGCGGCAAGGCCAAGCCCGCTCCTTACAATTTCTTCTACGGCCCGAGCTATTCGGACTCGCTGCGTGCGATGCTGATGTGGGCGGCCGAGGACTGGAAGGCCAAAGGCAAGTCCGGCAAGCCGAAATTCGTGCACATGGGCGCCAACCATCCCTATCCGAACGCGCCGAAGGCCGCCGGTGAAGCGATGGCGCAGGAGCTCGGCTTCGAGGTGCTGCCGCCGCTGGTGTTCGCGCTCGCGCCGGGCGACTACAGCGCTCAGTGCCTGAGCCTGAAATCCTCGGGCGCCAACTACGCCTATCTCGGCAACACCGCCGCCTCCAACATCTCGGTGATGAAGGCCTGCAAGACCGCCGGCGTCGAGATCCAGTTCATGGGCAATGTCTGGGGCATGGACGAGAACGCCGCCAAGACGGCCGGAGATGCCGCCAACGGCGTGATCTTCCCCTTGCGCACCGCGGTGAGCTGGGGCGGCGACGCGCCCGGCATGAAGACGCTGATGGAGATCTCGAAGATGTCCGACGCCAGCGGCAAGGTCTACCGTCCCGTGCACTACGTCGCGGCGGTCTGCTCGGCGCTGTACATGAAGGAGGCGATCGACTGGGCTGCCAAGAACGGCGGCGCCACCGGAGACAACGTCGCCAAGGGCTTCTACCAGAAGAAGGATTGGGTGCCGGCCGGCATGGAAGGCGTCTGCAATCCCTCGACCTGGACCGACAAGGACCATCGCGGCACGCTGAAGGTCGATCTCTATCGCACCAAGGTCTCGGGTGCGACCGACGGCGACCTCAACGATCTCATGGCCAAGGGCACGATCAAGCTCGAGAAGGTCAAGACCGTCGAGCTGCCGCGCAAGCCGGAATTGCTGGGCTGGTGAGCCCGGCGCTCACCCCACGACAACTGTCATCCCCCGCGAAGGCGGGGGATCCAGTACGCCGCGGCTTCTCGATGAATCGCCAGCGCCTCTGGAATACTGGGTCACCGCCTTCGCGGGTGACGACAGCGGAGAATGAAGACGCATGTCCCAAACCATTGAAGCAACCCGCTCAACTCCCACCGCCGTGGCTCCCGCCGCCCTCCTCGCCGTGCGGAACATCGAAGTGGTCTATGACGACGTCATCCTGGTGCTGCGCGGCCTCAGCCTCGACGTACCCAAGGGCGCCATCGTGGCGCTGCTGGGCGCCAACGGCGCCGGCAAATCGACGACGCTGAAGGCGATCTCGGGGCTGCTCAAGACCGAGGACGGCGAGGTCACACGCGGCGAAATCGTGTTCGAGAATGAGCGGATCAACGGCATTGACCCCGACAAGATCGTCCGCCGCGGCATCTTCCAGGTGATGGAGGGCCGGCGCATCGTCGCCGACATGACCTCGCTGGAGAACCTCAAGCTCGGCGCCTTCACCCGCAGGGACCGCGAGGTCGATGCCGATCTCGACATGGTGTTCAACTATTTCCCGCGCCTGAAGGAACGCACCGGCCTTGCCGGCTATCTCTCCGGCGGCGAGCAGCAGATGCTCGCGATCGGCCGCGCGCTGATGGCGCGCCCGAAGATGATCCTGATGGACGAGCCGTCGATGGGCCTGTCGCCGCTGCTGGTGAAAGAGGTGTTCTCCATCATCCAGAAGATCAACCGCGACCTCGGCGTCACCATCCTCCTGGTCGAGCAGAACGCCCGCGCCGCGCTGTCGGTGGCGAGCCACGGCTACATCATGGAGCAGGGCAAGGTCGTGCTCGACGGCACCGCCGACGAATTGCGCGACAACGAGGACGTCAAGGAATTCTACCTCGGCGGCGCTGGCGACCAGCGCAAGAGCTTCAAGAACCTCAAGAGCTTCAAGCGGCGCAAGCGCTGGCTCTGAACTTTTAGGGTTCGAGCACCTGCTCCGCTTCCGTGACCGCGCAGAGAACATGATAGAACGACGACGCAGGAATGGTGTCGATGAGCGACTTGCCGTCGCGATCGAACTGGTCGTACCAGCCGCCCCTCACGGGATGGCTGAGATAATGCCGTTCGAGCCGCACCAGCGCCGCACGCGCTTCGTCCGCCGCGCCCGCTTCGCCGGATTCGGCCTGCGCGATCCACGCCTTCGCGATCTCGGTCTGCGGCCACAGCCGGCGCGTGCTGCGGCGGATATTGCCGATGTCGTCGCCCTCGTCGACCAGGCAGCCCGTGGCCTCGTCACGATAGCGCATCGAGGTCGCAAGCAACTCGGCACGGCGCTGACCGGTCGGGCATCCCGTGATGCGCTCGAACCCCTTCAGCAGCCAGACCCATTCCGCCTGGTGGCCCGGCTCGACGCTGACCGGCTCGATCTTCGACCAGTCCTCTTCGAAATACTCGCCGAGCGCACACTTCCGCTTGTCGTAGAGATTGGCCAGGAACAGCGCGAAGAACTCGCCCGCACGGTTCTGGAACGACAGGTCGTGGGTCGCGTCGAAACACGCGATCATCGCCTCGAACAGGTGCATGTGCGGGTTCTGCCGGCGCGGCAGCGAAACCGGAAGGCCTTCGTGCACGCCTCCATGCGGCGAGCGGAGATGGCCGTCGAGGAAAGCCAGCAGCGCGTCGATCTCGGCACGAACCTGCGCATCCTGGTCGAGCGCGTAGACGGTCGCGAGCGCAAACAGGATGAAAGCGTGATCGTAGGCATCGCGCCGGCCGTCCAGCACCGCGCCGTCCGGCGTCAGCCAGTGCACGTAGCCGGGCTTGCCGTCGGGCGCTTTGGCTTTGCCGAGCAGATGCTCCAGCCCCTTCAGCGCGATGGCGCGGCCCTCAGGGTACCAGCCCATTTGCGCGGCCTTGGCGTAGCAGTAGATCTGGCGGGCCTGCACGAACACGCGCCGTGGCGCGGCCGCATCCGCAGCTCCGTCGCGGTGCAGCCGGTCGATGAATCCGCCTGCGGCAGGATCCCAGCCGACGGTCGACCACAGCGGCAGCGTCTCCTCGATCATGCGGCGCTTCAGGCGCGCGACGACGTCCGTCGCCTCCTCTGCCGCAATGATTCCTTCGTCCGCCATCGCGTCCTCTCCAGGCCTCACCAATGGCCGTCTGATACCCACGCCAGCGGCGGCGCGCAACGGATGCCAACACGGAAAGAACAGCCATGACCGCGCACTACGATGCCCGCGAGACGCGCGAACAAGCCGCCCGCGAGGCCGATCTGTTCTCCCACCTGCCGGAGGTGCTGCGAGCCGCGATGGCCGCCCCGGCCTATGCCGAGCGGCTGAGAGGTCTCGATCCCGCCGCCGTGACCTCCCGGGAGGCGCTGGCGGGCCTGCCGGTATTGCGCAAGTCGGAACTGCCCGCCCTGCACAAGGCCTCGGCGCCCTTCGGAGGCTTCGTGGCGGCGGCGCCGGGGTCGTTTGCCCGCCTCTTCACCTCCCCAGGGCCCATTTTCGAACCGGAGGGGCGGCAGGCCGATCCCTGGCGCGGCGCAAGGGCGCTGTTCGCGGCCGGGTTCCGACCCGATGACATCGTCCTCAACACCTTCAGCTACCATCTCACCCCCGGCGGCTTCATTTTCGATGCCTCAGCGCGGGCGCTCGGCTGCGCCGTGATCCCGGCAGGGCCCGGCAACACCGAACAGCAATTCGAGCTGATCGAGGCCTACCGCCCGGTCGGCTACAGCGGCACGCCGGACTTCCTGAAGATATTGCTCGATGCCGCAGCGAGTTCGGGACGGGACGTCTCCTCGATCAAGCGCGCACTGGTTTCTGGCGCGGCGTTCCCGCCCTCGCTGCAGGCTGAGATCAAGGCGCGCGGCATCGATGCCTACCAGGCCTTCGGCACCGCCGATCTCGGCCTGATCGCGTTCGAGACCGAGGCGCGCGAGGGCATGGTCGTGAACGAGGATCTGATCATGGAGATCGTCAAGCCCGGCACCGGCGATCCCGTTGCGCCGGGCGACGTCGGCGAGATCGTGGTGACGTCGCTCGATCCGCACCATCCCTGGATCCGGCTCGCCCTGGGCGACCTCACCGCAGCGCTGCCGGGCCTGAGCAAGTGCGGCCGCACCAACATGCGCATCAAGGGCTGGATGGGCCGCGCCGACCAGACCACCAAGGTCAAGGGCATGTTCATCCGTCCCGAACAGATCGCCGAGATCGGCAAGCGTCATTCTGCGCTCGGAAGACTGCGCCTCGTCGTCACACGGCAGGGCGAGACCGACGCAATGACGCTGAAAGCGGAAACGGCGGCCACGAGTGACGCCCTGCGCGAGGAGATTGCGACCAGCTTGCGCGCCGTGACGAAACTCGGCGGAAGCGTCGAGTTCGTCAGTCCCGGCGTGCTGCCGAACGACGGCAAAGTGATCGCGGACGAACGCTAGTCTCAACTCGACTTCGAGAGCCGATAGTTACCGAGGTACAAGACGTCCAGCCCCGAGCAGAAATAGGTATGCAGCGCCTCCAGCGGTGCGTTCACCGTCGGCTGCTCGTTGATGTTGAGGCTGGTGTTGATCAGGACCGGCAACGCGGTCGCTTTCGCGAACTCGCCGATGAGGCGGCTGTAGAGCGGGTTGCTGTCCGCATGGACGCTCTGGATGCGCGCGGTGTTGTCGACGTGGACCACCGCCGGCATGGTCTCGGCGACTTTCTCGTTGACGGGGAACGTCACCACCATGAAGGGCGCATCGAACGTGTCCTCGAAATACTCGGCCTGGCGTTCGTACAGCACGGACGGACAGAACGGGCGGAATTCCTCGCGATATTTGATGGTGAGGTTGATGCGGTCCTTCATTCCCGCATGCCTGGGATCGGCGAGGATCGACCGGTTGCCGAGCGCCCGCGGACCGTACTCCATCCGCCCCTGGAACCAGCCCACCGTCTTCTGCTCGGTCAAATCGGTGACGCAGCGCGACACGGGATCGTCGAGCAGCTCGAACCGCGCGCCGATCTTGTCCAGCATCTCCCGGATCGTGTCGTTGGAATATTCCGGTCCCCAGTAAGCGTGGGTCAGCGGTGCGATGGCGTGGCCCGCCTCCGCGCATTTCATCATCGCGGCGCCGAGCGCCACGCCGGCGTCATGCGGCACCGGCGGAACGTAGAGACGCTTGACGGACGGCTCGGCCGCGATCTCCATGTTCATCTTGCAATTCAGCCCGACGCCGCCGGCGATGCAGACATCACCGCAGCCGGTCTCGGCAATCGCTGTGCGGATCACCTCGGTGGTGACGATCTCGAGCTGCTTCTGGCCGCTTGCGGCGATGTTGGTCAACCGCTGATCGAGCGGCTGACCGCGCAGCCGTCGCGGTCCCAGAATCTCCTCCATCTTCTCGGTGAAGATGCGCTCCTGCCGTGTCGAGAAATCGCTGGTGAAGATCTCGGCGTCGCGCCTGCGCTTGTCGAGCTCGGGATCGAGCTCGTAATTGATGCCGTTCGGATGCAACAGCTTGGCGAACTTGTCGAGATAGTCCGGGCTGCCGTAGGACGACAGACCCATGACCTTGTACTCGTCATTGGTCATCTGATAACCGAGATACTGCGTCAGCATCCCGTAATAGAGCCCGAGACTGTTGTTGCGGCCGAACCGCGTCAGCACGCGGAAGTCGTTGCCGCGCGCATGGGCGACGAGGCCGGAGCTGGAATCGCCCGAGAAGTCGAAGCAGGCCACGGTCGCCTCCGAGAAACCGGAGCCGTAGAACGAGCTCGCGGCATGACAGAGGTGATGGTCGTAGAGTTCGATCTTCGGGCTGTGGCCGAACTGATACTTGAAATACTCGGTGAGACGCTGCGTATAGTTGGTGTAGGTCTTCAGCGGCGAGCAGATCCAGTCGACGTCGCGCATGGTGATGCCGGCCTGCTTCAGGCAGAAGCCGATCGCCCCGCGCGGCAGCTCGCCGCGCGCATGTTTGGCCAGCGTGAAGCGCTCCTCCTCGGCAGCAGCGATCAGCTCCCCGTCGCGCAGCAAAACCGCTGCACCGTCGTGATGCCCGTGCTTGATCCCCGAGCTGATTCCGATCACATACATGTCGCGTGGACCCCTCGGGAGCCTTCTATAGAAACCGCGGCCAATGTAAATCGGCCCCGGCCCGACCGAAGCGCTTGACGCCGGCCATTTTGGCCCGATGCCGCCGGGCGCAGGAACCTTGCATCGCCCCTGCCGCTCCCGTATTACCAACCCTGCTGCGATATGGCCTGGAATTGGCCCTTCCTGGACCCCGAAACGTGCTTGAACGAACTCTCGTCACCATCGCCGAGACCGAGACCATTGAGGAAGCCTTCCGGCGCCTGAATGCGAACATGCTCGGCATCCTGTTTGCACAGGACGCGAGCGGACGAATCGTCGGCGCCGTGACCGACGGCGACATCCGCAGGCGCATGCTGACCGGCACCACGATCCAGGACCGGGTTGCGACCTGCATCAATCGCAACTTCGTCTCGGCGAGGGCCGGCGGTCCGCGCGAGCAGATCCTCAAATTGCTCGATCAGCGCGTGCACGTGGTGCCGATCCTCGATGGCGAAGGCCGGCTCGTCGACGTGTTCAGCCGAGAGCTGTTCAACCTGTCCGAAGAGAGCGAGGTGTTCGCTCGCGCCCGCTCGCCGGTGCGGATCAGCTTCTCCGGCGGCGGCACCGACTTGACGCACTATTTTGTAGAAAATGACGGCGGCGCGGTCATCAACGCCACGATCAAGATGTATGCTCATGCGACGCTGCGGCGCCGGAGCGATTCCAGCATCCGGATCTATTCGCATGATTTCCGCAGCACGATCGAGGCCGACAATCTCGCAGAGCTCGGAACCGACGGGAATCTTGCACTGGTCAAGTCCGTCGTGCGCCTGATCAAGCCGACTTACGGATTCGAGCTCGAAGTCTCCGCCGACTTCCCGGTCGGCTCAGGCCTCGGCGGCTCGGCGGTGGTCACATCCGCCATCATCGGCTGCTTCAACGAATTCCGCGGCGACCAGTGGGACCGCCACGAGATCGCGGAGATGGCGTTCCAGGCCGAGCGGCTGATGCTCAACATCCCCGGCGGCTGGCAGGACCAGTACGCCACCGTGTTCGGCGGCTTCAATCACATGGAGTTCTTCTCCGACCAAAACACCATCGTGCCGCTTCGTCTCGACCCCAACATCATCGCCGAGCTCGAGGAGAGCCTGGTGCTCTGCTACACCGGCTCGGGCCGCGATTCCGGCGCCATCCACCGCGACCAGAAGGCACAGCACGAGACCAGTGACGCTGTCGCTGCGGCCGCCAAGCAGAAGGAAGTGACGCGCGACATCCGGCGGCATCTCCTGCGTGGCCAGCTCCTGGAATGCGGCCGGCTGATCGACGAGGCCTGGCACGCCAAGCGGAAGTTCAGCTCGAAGATCTCGTCGGACGCGATCGATTCGATCTACGATTTCGCCAAGCAGCACGGCGCGGTCGGCGGCAAGCTGCTGGGCGCCGGCGGCGGCGGTTACTTCATGTTCTTCGTACGTCCGTTCGAGCGCTACCAGCTCATCGCCGCGCTGGAACAACAGGGGCATAGCTGTTCGCGCATCATGTTCGAAGAGAACGGGCTGCGAACGTGGAAGTCGCGTTTTCCCGCGCGATTTGCCTGACGGATATGAGACGAGAATGTTGATGACATCGCCCAAACAGCCTGCTCCGGTCCGCATCGGCAACCGTCTTCTGGCCGATGGCGAGCCCTGCTACGTCATTGCCGAGATCGGCAACAACCACAATGGCGACTTCGACCGCGCCATTGCGCTGGTCGATGCCGCGGTCGCGGCCGGTGCCGATTGCGCCAAATTCCAGATGCGCAAGCTCGACGAGGTCTATCGTGCGTCGAGCCTGTCCGGAAAGGACGACGACCTCGCGGTCGAGTACACGCTCGATCTGTTGCGCCGCTTCGAGCTTCCGACGGCGCAGCAGAAGAGGATCGCCGAATATTGCGCGGCCAAGGGCATCCAGTATCTCTGCACGCCCTGGGACGCGAGTAGTGTCGCCGTGCTCGAAGGTTTCGGCGTGCAGGCCTACAAGGTCGCCTCGGCCGACCTCACCAACCTGCCGCTGCTCGCGCGCCTCGCCGCCACCGGCAAGGCGCTGATCGTCTCGACCGGCATGAGCACCTCGGACGAGATCAAGGCCGCGGCGAAATTCCTCGACGAGCGCAACGCCGGCTACGTGCTCCTGCATTGCCAGAGCACCTATCCGGCCGCGCTCCACAACATCCATCTGCGTTTCATGGAAACGCTGCGCGAGATTCATCCGGTCGTCGGCTATTCCGGCCACGAGCGCGGCGTTGCCGTCTCGACGGCGGCTGTCGCGCTCGGCGCAGTCGTCATCGAACGTCACATTACGCTCGACCGCGAGATGGAAGGTCCGGACCATGCCGCGAGCCTGGAGCCGGAGGAATTCAAGTCGCTGGTCTCGGGCATCCGCGAGGTGGAGGCGGCGCGCGGCGAAAAGCGGGCCGAGCGCGCGCTGAGCCAGGGTGAATTGATCAACCGCGAAAACCTCGCCAAGAGCCTGGTGGCCGCGCGCGACCTTTCGGCCGGCACCGTGATCTCCGAAGCCGACATCGCGGTGAAGAGCCCGGGACAGGGCCTGTCGCCGCTGAAGATGCCGGCGCTGCTCGGCCGCAAGCTGACGCGGACGATGGCGGCCGACGACTATTTCTTCCAGAGTGACCTCGACGAAGGCGCCGCAAAAGCACGACGCTACCGCTTCGACCGCCCCTGGGGCGTGCCGGTGCGCTATCATGACACCGAGCGCTTCCTGGAGATCTGCCAGCCCGACATCATCGAATTCCATCTCAGCTACAGCGACATGGAGCGCGATCCCGCGGCGTATCTGTCCGGCACATATGATCTCGGCTTCGTCGTGCATGCGCCAGAGCTGTTTGCCGGCTCCAAGCTGATGGACCTGGCAACGCCTGACGAGGCGCTGCGGCGCTATTCGCTGGAGCAGACCCAGGCGGTAATCGACATCACCCGCGGCCTGAAGAAGTACTTCCCCAAGACCAAGCGCCCGCCCATCGTCGCCAATATCGGCGGCTTCACCATGGACGAGCCGCTGCCGCCGGAGGAGAAGGCCGAGCGCTACCGCATCTTCGCGCAGAGCTTGACCGAGCTCGACATGGACGGCGTCGAGCTGACGCCGCAAACCATGGCGCCATTCCCCTGGCATTTCGGCGGCCAGCGCCACCAGAACATTTTTATCTTCCCGGACGAGTCCGCCGCGTTCTGCGCCAAGCATGATCTGCGCATGTGCGTCGACATCTCGCACACGAAACTCGCCGCCAATCATTTCGGCTTCGACTTCGCGCAAGGCCTCGCCCAGCTCGGGCCGCACACCGCGCATCTGCATTTCGGCGACGCCAAGGGGCTCGACGGCGAGGGTCTTCAGATCGGCGAAGGCGAGATCGATTTCGACGACATCGGACAGGTGCTGCGCAAGCACGCGCCGGGCGCTTCCTTCATTCCGGAAATCTGGCAAGGCCACAAGAACATGGGCGAAGGCTTCTGGACCGCGCTCGAGCGCCTCGAGGGACACATCTGATGGCGCGCAAGACGCTGGCCGTGATCGCCGCACGCGGCGGCTCGAAGGGCATCCCGCACAAGAACCTGCTCGATCTCTGCGGCAAGCCGCTGATCGCCTGGACGGTCGAACAGGCGCGCGCCGCACGCGGCGTCGATGTGGTAGCCGTGTCTTCGGACAGCGACCAGATCCTCGCCGCGGCTGAAGCCGCCGGCGCGGTCGGCGTGCGGCGCCCCGACGACATTTCCGGCGACCTCGCCTCCTCCGAATCCGCCTGGCTTCATGCGCTCGATGCGACCGATGCGCGGATGGGACGGTTCGAGCGGATCGTCGCGCTCCAGGCGACCTCCCCGATCCGCGAACCCGGGGACATCGAGAACGCGCTTGCGAACTTCGATCGCGACCATCTCGACAGTCTGCTCTCGGTCTGCGAGGTCGAGGACTATTTCAACTGGCGGATCGGCCAAAGCGGACCGGAGCCCATCAACTACGATTATCGCAACCGGCGCATGCGGCAGCAGATCGAGAAGCGTTATCTGGAGAACGGCTCGTTCTACGTCCTGATCCCCTCCCTCCTGCGCGAGCAGAATAACCGGCTCGGCGGCAAGATCGGCTTCCACGTGATGGAGCGTCACAAGATGTTCCAGATCGACCGTCCCGAGGACGTCAAGCTTTGTGCCGCCATCATGCGCAGTTACGGCTATGCCTGATCTCAGCGCCTTCTCGCTCAAGGACAAGATCGCGGTGGTGACCGGCGCCTCGCGCGGCATTGGCGCGGCCATCGCGACCGGCCTGCAGGATGCCGGCGCTGCGGTGTTCGGCCTCAGCCGTTCCGGGACCGCGCCGCAAGGTGTGACCGCGATTGCCTGCGATCTCTCCGACGACAAGGCGATCGAAAGCGCGTTCCGCACGATCGCGGCGCAAGGCCGTGTCGACGCACTGGTCAACGCCGCCGGCATCAGCCTTCCCCCGCAAAGCACCGAGAGCGAGCTCGCGCGCTTCCGTGCTACGGTCGCGACCGACCTCACCGGCGTCTACGCCACCATCCTCGCCGCCTATCCCCTCTTGAAGAAGGCGGGATCGGCTGCGATCGTCAACGTCACCAGCATCAATTCGATCCGAGGCTTTCCCGGCAATCCGGGCTACGTGGCGGCGAAGGCGGGGCTTGCCGGGCTGACGCGCGCGCTCGCCGGCGACTATGCGCCCGACGGCATCCGCGTCAACGCGCTTGCGCCGGGCTATGTCGCGACCGAGATGACCGCGAAGAGTTATGCCGATCCTGTCATGCACGAAGAGAGGCGCCGTCACACCATGCTTGGCCGCTGGGGACAGCCCATCGACATGGTGGGCGCCGCCGTCTTCCTGGCGTCGGAAGCCTCAGCCTATGTGACCGGTCAGGAGATCTTCGTCGACGGCGGCTGGATCGCCAAGGGTCTCGCCATCAGTTCGGATAGCAAATCGTGACCACAACGCTGCAACGCATCGGCCTCATGCAGGGACGGCTGTCGGCTCTGGTCGACGGCAAGATCCAGGCGTTCCCCTGGGACGAGTGGCGGGACGAGTTTCCACGCGCGAAGGAGCTCGGCCTGACGCGGATGGAATGGACCATCGATCAGGAACGGCTGCGCGAGAACCCGCTGACGACCGAGCCGGGACAGCAGGAGATTCTGGCGCTGTCGCGCGAGAACGGCGTGCGCATCCCGAGCCTGACCGGCGACTGCTTCATGCAGGCACCGTTCTGGAAGGTCGATGCCGTCGTGCGCGACGCACTCGTCGCCGACCTCGATCTCCTGATCGCCGCCTGCAGCCGCATCGGCATCGAATTCGTCGTGATCCCGCTGGTCGACAACGGCAAGATCGAGCGCGAGAACGAGAGCGATACGTTGAAGCGCGTGCTGCTCGCGCGCTCCGAGCAGCTTGCGAAACGGAACGTCAAGATCGTCTTCGAATCCGATCTGCCGCCCGGCGAGCTCGCCCGTTTCATGGAGGCGTTTCCGCCGGACGTGTTCGGCATCAACTATGACAGCGGCAACAGCGCCTCGCTCGGCTATGACAGCGACGAAGAGATCGCCGCCTACGCGCCGCGCATTCTCAATGTGCACGTGAAGGACCGCATTCGCGGCGGCACCACCGTGCCGCTCGGCACCGGCAACGCGGACCTCGCCAAGACGATCCGCCTGATCGAGCGCTCCGGCTACAAGGGCCAATACATCCTGCAAACCGCACGCGCGGCCGACGGCGACCATGCCGGCGTGCTGGCGAAATATCGCGATATGACGGTTCGCTGGATCGAGGACGCCGTGCGATGAAGCTCGAGCTGAACGATCGTGTCGCGCTCGTCACCGGCGCCAGCCGCGGGATCGGGCTTGCGATCGCGACGACGCTCGCGGCAGAAGGCGCAAAAGTCGCGCTCGCCGCGCGCGGTTCCGAGGCGCTCAACGCGGCGCGCGCGGCGATCGGAGGCAGCGCGTCGGTCCATGTCGCGGACGTCACTGACCCTGCCGCTGCGAAGGCACTGGTCGCGGGCGTCGAGAAGCAGTGGGGCCGGCTCGACATCCTCGTCTGCAATGTCGGTAGCGGCGCCTCCGTGCAGCCTGGCAAGGAAACCGCGGCAGAATGGTCGCGGGTGATGGACCTCAATCTGTTCGCCGCGACCAACATGATCGAGGTCGCCCGGCCGCTGATGGCGGCCGGCAGCGGCGACCGGGCGATCGTCTGCATCTCTTCGATCGCCGGCATGGCAGCGCTTGGCGCTCCCGTGACCTATTACGGAGCGAAGGCGGCCCTTAACGCGACCGTGCGCGGTCTCGCGCGACCGCTGGCGCTGGAAGGCATCCGCATCAATGCGGTCGCCCCCGGGAACATCCTGAGCGCAGACGGCACATGGGCGCGCAAGATCGCGGAAAACAGGCAGGCGGTCGACGACATGCTCGAGCGCGAGGTGGCGTTGCGCCGGCTCGGCACGCCCGAGGAAATCGCCGACGTCGTGACCTTCCTGGCTTCGCCCCGCGCCGCCTTCATCACAGGCAGCGTGATGGTGGCCGACGGCGGCCAGCTCAGAAGCTGAACAGGAGCCTTCGATGGCAACCCCCTCCTCCCGCTACGACCTGACCGGACGGACCGCGCTCGTGACCGGTGCCGGCGGCCTGCTGGGCAAGCAGCATGTCGCGGCACTCACTGAATCCGGCGCGCGCGTGATCGTCACCGACGTCGGCCTGGCGCAGGCCGAGGCCGCCGTCACGGCGTTGAAGCAGGCAACGCCTTCAGCCGATCTGATCGCGCTCGAGATCAACGTCACCTCGCTCGATTCGGTGCGGGCCGCAAACGAGCAGCTTGCAGGCCGCGGCGTCACCGTCGACATCCTCGTCAACAACGCCGCGATCGATCCGAAGGTGACTTCGAGCCCGGGCGTCATGCACTCCTCGCGCTTCGAGGCGTTTCCGGTGCCGCAATGGCAAACCGAAATTGCCGTCGGCCTGACCGGCGCGATGCTGTGCGCGCAGGTGTTCGGCGGCGAGATGGCCAAACGGGGCCGCGGCGTGATCCTCAACATCGCCTCCGATCTCGGCGTGATCGCGCCGGACCAGCGGCTCTACCGCCAGCCGCAGGTGACGCGCGAAGAAGAACAGCCGGTGAAGCCCGTGACTTATTCGGTGATCAAGCATGGCTTGATCGGGCTGACGAAATATCTGGCGACCTATTGGGCCGATCACGGCGTGCGCGTGAACGCGATCTCACCGGGGGGCGTCTTCAACAACCAGGACCCAGCCTTCGTTGAACGACTGACGCGCCTGATCCCGATGGGCCGCATGGCCGATGTCGACGAATACCGCGCGGCAGTGCAGTTCCTCTGCTCGGACGCCTCGAGCTACATGACCGGGCAGAATCTCGTCATGGATGGCGGGCGGAGCGTCTGGTAGCGCACGCGGTGCCGGCATGAGGATGGCAAGACCGCGCTCGCCGCCGCTTCAGCCGTAATCCCAAAGCAGCACCGGCCTCAGCCGCTACCGAGTTGCGCCTCGCTCTTGCCTTCCAGCAATTTCCCGAGCCCTTCGCTGGCCACGAAGACGAGCCCTGCAAGCCCAGGTATGATGAGCCGCGTCTCGGAGAAATCCGCTATGAAAAAGACGAGCCCCACATGGACCAAGCAAGCCGAACCGACCACGGCGATCGTCCGGGTGAGGGCAAACGTCCTCACGATCGCGATCGCGAGCACAGGACTGGCGATCGCCACCACGAGCTTCATGGTTAGAAGATTGCCGACCAATTTGCTGAAGTCGCCATTGGTGACCAGGAATGACCTGTAATCCGTTCCGGGATGCATCCAGATCAGCGTCTTCGGTACGGCCAGCGAGATGCCGACCAGCAATCCGAACACGACCCATTCTTTCAGTATGGGCCATCGCCGCTCGAAAGCTGCGAGGGCCAGCAGCGAGAACGCCGAAGCGAACACGACATCGGTCCGCCCGAAACTGATGATCAGCGCAGAAACGATCGCGGCGGGATATCGCCGCGAGGTCAGCAGAAAGAGCTGCCAGAACAGGCCACCCGCGATGAAGACGGGACCCATGCGTCCCGGATACATCGCGGTCTGCGTGTAGAATGCAAAGGTCAGCAAGCAGAGCCACGATGCAGTCGGCGAGAGAAGCAACGTCGCCAGCGCGAACACTGCAAGAAACGACAGGGAATCGAACAAATAGTTGGCGATGATGTGGGTGTGAAACGTCGAGCCGCCGTGGGTGCGATCGTCGCCGAATATCTGGACGTAGGCCTCGGTGATCTTGGCGAGCAACGGCCGCATGACGCCCTCGACAGCGTCCATATGGGCAAACTCGCGCTCGTGATCGAGACTGAACTGCATCTGCTCACGCAGCAGGTTGGCTTCGTGCGCGGTGATGGACAGCGCAAGGCAGCAACTGACGAGCAGTCCCAGCGCGACAGGATTGAAGAAGCTCCGTCTCACCTTGAACAGGAGCAGCAGCGGAACGAGCGCGACGGCCACGTAGAAGGCTATCCCGGCGTACCGCAGCAGGCCCGGGAGATACCTGTCAGAGATATTCACCCAATACCAGGTGATGACCAGAACGTTCGAGACCACCCAGAACCCGAGCACCAGGCCGAGGGATGGGGTCTTCATGTGATCGTCAAACTTCAGCAAGCGGCCAAGACCGCCGGACCATGACAGCATTGCCCCGTGCTCCGACACTCGATTTCCCTGATCAATGCTGCAGAATGCCGGCGAGGTTCATGTGCGCGGGCCGCGAGTGCTCGATGCCCAGCAACGTCCGCCGATTGTCGTTCGTGCGTTGCAAGTGCAGGCTCGCGAGCGTCATTCCGGTGCAAGTGGTAACCGTGGTCCCGCGGCCGCCGAACGGCTTGAGAAAGTCGAACACCCGACTGCCGAACATGTCGACGACCGACACCTCTCGCGCACCGAGCGGCGGGATCTCGCCGAAATCGCCCTCGATCTGCTCGCCGTCCTCGCGGATCAGCTTCGACGTCGGCCGCGCCGCATGAGCATACTCTGGATCGGAGGAGTGATTGATCAGCATCACGCTGCTGACGATGTCGCTGGTCGCAATGATCTTCGGATTGATCCCGGTGAACCCGACATGCGCCTTGAGCCTGCCCTCGTTCAAGGGCCGGGCAAACGCGCCGGTGCGGTAGATCGCGACGTTGTCCTGATCGACATAGGTCATCGAATAGCTGGCAGGCGAGGAACGGAAGCCGTCCATCCGCCCGCGCGACATCACGGCGATGACCAGATAATCGTGCTGTGGCAGCTTGAGCGAGGCGAAAAGGCGCGACAGCTCGATCTCGACGGAGGCGCCCGGCGCGTAGTCTTCCGGAAACTCGTAGGTCGCCCGGTAGTCGCCGTCGCGCGACAGGATGTGCAGCTTGAACCTGAGCTTCTTGCTGAAGCCCGAGGCGACCAGGCTGGCGAGCTCGGGAACGAGATCCTTGACCGTTTCGCGAAAATTCTTGCGCAGGCTGCCGGCGACGAGGCTGCGGAGATACTTGATGTCGACCGGACGATACCAGGCAGGGATCGAAAAACCCATGCGCGACTCGACACCCGCGAAAGTCGGGAACATGAATCTGGGCTCGTAGGGCTTCCAGGGGCTGGACGAGAAACGTGTCACGGGCGCGCCCCTAAAAATGATGCAAGCTGAACTTGCCGTTGGCAAATTCATAATAGCTGAACGGACTGGCGATGTTGGTGCCCTTGAATTCCAGGGCGAAACCCTCGGCCGCACCGATCAGCCGTTCAGCCTCGGGGAAAAGGTCCAGCGTGCTGATGCGGATGGCGCCCATCGGCGCGATCTCCGGTATCTCACGCTGGCCCAATGCCGTGCCGTCCAAGGCCATGAGCCGTGCCGTCCCAACCGAGACGCCTTCGGAGGCCATGCAGGAGTTCACGAGCACCACGCCGGACTCCTTCAGGAATCGCGTGAGATAGGATTGCATCCAGGCTGAGGTCGGGAACGGCGCTGCCGCGACCGGTTCGCGCTCGTGCGACAACGTTATCGCACCGTGCTGCGAGAAATATTGTGCGTAATAGCCGGTCGTCACCTTACGTCCGGGACGAAGCTTGGTCTCGTGCTTCGGGACCAGCGCCATCGCGACCGTTCCTGAAACACGCGGACACAGCTCCGAAGTCTGCAATTGCAGTTGTCCGTTGACGCCAAGTTCCCTGTGGAAATATCCAGCCGGCTTGCCCGCTCCGTCGAAGAGCCAGACGTGAGCATCCACCTCCGGATGATCCTTCATGAAAACCGAGAAGTAGTTGAATGCGCAGACTTCCGTCGTGACGGTCTCGTCGTTGCGCAGATAGAGCACGGCGGGCGGATAGCCCCTTGCGACGGCCTCGCCAATCAGCAATTCACCGGGCATTCTACAAAACTCGGCGGGAGGGCAAGGGATCGGCACAGACCGAACCGGCCGGCGGCTTTGGACAAATCATACGCGATGTTCTTGCCCGCATGCTAAAACGTCGACGCGATTTCAGGGCCTGTTTACGCTGAGCCGACAGGAGAATCAACCGGGAACGGCGTCGCATCGAGCGGCTGCAAAGAGACGGCGCGAGCACCGTCGTCACGCTCGAGATCAGCCAGTCTTTGCGGCCGCGTGGCAGTGGACAAGGCGTGGCAGCCAGACAAGATGACACTCCGCTTCCGGTACAGGTGCCCGCGATCCTGCCTGCCCTGGAATCCTTGCATTGCCGCTGCGCCTCCCGTATGACCGAATCCGGCTATGTGACCTGGTACCCGCCTGAAAACAGGCCGGAACA
Source organism: Bradyrhizobium sp. AC87j1 (assembly GCF_002936975.1). Lineage (NCBI taxonomy): Bacteria > Pseudomonadati > Pseudomonadota > Alphaproteobacteria > Hyphomicrobiales > Nitrobacteraceae > Bradyrhizobium > Bradyrhizobium sp. AC87j1. Next base: position 22,648 of record NZ_PTFE01000039.1, on the reverse strand, counting down.
TCGGCCTTTCCTGGATCCACACCGTGCTTCAGCGACTGCTCCTCAGCATCACTCCAATCACGGCGCCCATTCCGCCGGGGAAACGCTGACGTGCGCTGGCAAACAAAGGCGCGGGCGTTCTCGGTGCTGTCGAATATCCCCTGGGGCGAAGGCCTGCACTACGCCCTGCAGCGCTACGTCACACGCCGGCTGCCGCGACCCGAAAAGCAGGTCAGATCCATCTACACCCTGGCGCAGCGGCTGCTGGCCGTTCACGAGAAGTACAGCTTGCGGCCGCTGCAGGATTCGACTTGCTTCGAGTTCGGCGCCGGACGCGATCTGATCGTTCCGTTGGCTTTCAGCGCTCACGGGGCCCGGCGCTTCATCACGGTCGACATCGAGCGCCTGGCCAAGCTGGAGCTGATCCGCTCCAACGCCGCCATCGTTTCTCGACTGAGCGGCACTGACCACGCCGACATAAATTCCCTGGAGGACCTCGAACCTTCGTGGAGGATCGACTATCGCGCACCGGCCGATGCCCGGACGACGGGCCTGCCCGCCGCGTCGATCGACTGCGCTGTCTCCGTCGAAACGCTCGAGCACATTCCCAAGCGCGACATCGCGGCAATCTTGAAGGAACTGCGACGCATCATGCGTCCTGACGGACTGGTCCTCATGCAAATCGACTATGGCGACCATTTCAAAGGCTTCGATCCATCCATCAGTTCATTCAACTTCCTGACATATTCCGAGGCGGATTGGGCGCCTTTCCAGTCGCGCTTCCAATACGTCAATCGCCTGCGCCACAGCGAATATCTGCAGCTGTTCAGGGAGGCGGGGTTTCAACTGCTCAGCGACCAACCTGACCGCCGGCCGCCGGAGCGGCATATCCTGGAACGACTGGCGCCATGCTTCAAAGGCTTCTCCGAAGAGGATCTTTTTACGCTCGGCTCGCTGATCGTTGGCCGCCCGGCCGATCTATCGATAGGACACTGAAGATCGCCATTTCCCGGTTGCTTTGCCGAAGCCCATTGTAGAGACCTCGCGATGTGGACGACCACATTTGTCCTGACGCTTCTGTTCTTCCTGATGCAGCTCGGGACCGGATTTTCGATTCTGACCATTGCGTCAACGAAAATCATCGAGGTGTGCCGGCTCACGAAAGCTCAGTTCGTCGTTCTCGGATTTACGGTTGGCGCCTCTACAACGGGCATCCTGCTCGGACTACTCTCGCTATTCGTAAACGATATGTGGCTTCAGTTCGCCGCGATGCTTGCCGTCTCCGGCTTCGGCCTTGCCTGGTCATGGCCGAACTGGCGCCCGAACTCCGGCGATATACGCGCCGCCGCTACTTGGTGCATCCTGGCGCTGCCGATTGCGCTCCTGACATGGTGGTGGTCCTTCGGCGCATTTTCCAGCTTTCCTTACGGGGACATCGGCGCGGATGTTCACTGGATGAAGACCGCGCAAGAGTACGCCGACAGTGGAGTCATCAATCCCTACGCGGCCCAATCCTATGTCGATCTTCGTTCAGCACTGGCAGGCTCCCTCGCTGGAACGCTCGGCCTGGATCTTCTGAGATTCAGCTGGACCTATCGCTTCTTCTCGATCCTGTTCTTCTTGTTGGCGTCCTATGCCTTCGTGCAGGGCGTCTATTCCACGTCCCCGCGAAAATGGATCGCCTTCTTCTTCGCCGCGATCGGCAACGCTGTCGTGTTGATGACAAACGGCAGCCTGGCTGTCGCCAGCAGCGTCGTGTTTCTCGGCGTGCTGATGAGCAATTCGAAGCGGACCGCAACCGAACTGTCGACGCGATCTGTTTTGCTGCTGGCGGTTATCGCCGGCGCGACGCTTTTGCTCGCGTTCGCATTCAACAACAACACGCTTGTACTTGCGTTGCTTATGGCCGGGCTACTCGTGGTCAGGATCCTGAGCAACACCGGAAAATATGCAGGGCTTGTCTTTCTTGGCTGGATCTGGCCGGCAACGCTGCTGCTTGCACATCGCGGCTCCTTCCTGTTCGTTCCAACCGTCCTGGCCAGTTGGCTTCTGTATCTTGCCATCGTGCGGATGATCTCCGCGTGGCCGTCCGTCAGCATCGCGACCCTGCGATTTTTGTCCTTCGCGCTGCCCCTGATCATTGGCGGAATTGTCGTCTGCGTTGCGGGAATGCGCTTCGGCTACATTCCGCAGATGAGCGCCAACGACACGTTCTCCTCGATTACCGGCCTGATCCTGGGCAGACGGATCGAAGGTGGCGAAGAGCTGTTCCTGGGCTCTGGACCACAGGTCGCCACGATCGAGCTTGGCCGGGCGATGGGCCCGCTTTTCACCATCTGCATCACAGTGGGCGTTGCATGGTGGTCGATGACCCGGCCTGTCTTTCGTGGTCCCTCGGGGACGATCGGACCTCAAAGCGAAGGCTTCGCGACACTCGTGTGGTCCTGGATTGCCGGCTGCGGCCTGATGCTCGCCGTACTCTCGGGCTTCCCCTTCCTGTACCGCATCAGCACGATCATAATGTCGCTGTTCACGATCACGGCCGCTGAGACTTTTTGTCAGCTGCTGATCGATTCCAGACCTTCCCGATATCGACGGGTCCTGATTGCGGCAACCATTACGCTGTTTGCGACTGCTCTTGTGGTTCTGGTCTACGCCTTTGCCTGGCGGACCGACCTTCCTTTTGCCCGCTACCAGGCGTTCCTACGACCGACGGAAATCGCAGGCATCGTGCTGCTCACGATACTCGCGCTGTCGACCCTCGCCCGGTCGAGACGGATCTACGTTTACGGTCTGGTGGGGGTCGTGGGATTGGGCGTGGCGGTCGACAGGATCGGTCTGTCCGGCATTGTCAGGAGCTACAGCTACGGCGCGCTTCCCGACCGCACTGCAGTCGTTTCACACTACAACGCCGACGATCTTGAAGTCGCTCGCTGGCTCCGCGACAATCTGCGAAAGGGAATCATTCTTTCGGACCCGTATACGATGGGCATCGTCCAGGCGGTCACGGGCGCGCCGGCCGCCTATCTGTTCTCCAATCTGGACACCGTGAATGAAGCGGTCGCGAAGCGGACAAAATCGGTGGTGCGCACGATGCTGCAGCCTGCCGAAGGTCGTCAGCGGCTTGAAGACACTTGCAGCCTGATCGCGCCCCTGGTGGGAGCAATCAATTCGGAGACCTTCTTCCAGATGCGAAGGGCCGATGCTCTGGGCGGAATGATGCGATCCGTCCGCACCGTAACGGCACCGCTTCCGGAAACGGCGCTGCCGTCTTCCGACCCAGACACCCCGTTGAGCCCGGAACTCACGGGTGAAGAAGCCAAATCCACGATCCAGAATATCCTGGAAGCAGGTAACAACGCCTGGAACCTGGTCGCGATCATCACGCCCCGCACGATCGCCTGGACACATCTCGCGGCCGGCCAGCGCCTCAGCTATTTTCCTCCCGTCGAGCCGATAGATCCTGCGGTCACCGATGCGTTGCGCACCAGCCCTTTTCCAGTTCTGTTTGCCAACAGGCAGGCTGCGGTCGTTCGCATTCCCTGCTCGCGCTGACATGAAGTGGACCGGACATTGATCCTGGCATGGTCGCAGATTGGCACTACGGCCCGCCAACCATGCTGTGAAAAGGGCATCTCATGCTGAGACAAGCCGCGATCCTCGTCGGTGGACTGGGCACCCGGCTGGGTGAGCGCACGAAGCTAGTTCCCAAGCCGATGCTCGACGTCGGCGGACGGCCGTTTCTCGACACGCTGATCGACGAGCTGGTGCGCTATGGCGTGTTCGATGAGATTCTCCTGCTCGCGGGCCACAAGGCGGAGATGGTCGAGACGCACTACGCCGCGGCCGTCCGGGGGCGGACGCGAATCGTCGTGTCGCGCGAGACCGAGCCGCTCGGCACCGGCGGCGCGCTCGTGCATGCGCGCGATCTGCTGCACGATCGTTTCCTGCTGCTCAACGGGGATTCCCTGTTCGACTTCAACCTGCTCGATCTGATCGCCCGCGCGCATGACGGGCGCGTGCACATGGCATTGCGCGACGGCGTCGTCGGCGATCGCTACGGGCGCGTCGTGCTCGATGGCGACTTGGTGCGTGACTTCATCGCCCCGGGTGCGGGTGCGACGGGACCGGTCAATGCCGGCATCTACGTGATCGACAAGTCCGTTCTCGACGACATCGCGACGCTTCCCGCTTCGCTCGAGCAGGAGATATTCCCCGGACTTGCGAAGTCCGGCGCGCTGCGTGGCACGGCCTATCGCGGTTACTTCATCGACATCGGCATTCCCGATGATTTCGCGCGCGCCGATCGCGAATTACGCCAGCAGCTGCGGCGGCCAGCCGTGTTCTTCGATCGCGACGGCGTGCTCAACCACGATTCTGGATACACGTTCGAGACGCACAAGCTTGAATGGATCGAGGGGGCACGCGAGGCCGTGAAAGCCGTCAACGATGCCGGCTATTTTGCCTTCGTCATCACCAATCAATCCGGCGTCGCACGCGGCTATTATGAGGAGCATCACGTGGTCACGCTGCACCGCTGGATGGCGGACCAGATGGCAGAGGTCGGCGCACATATCGATGCATTCGAATACTGCCCTGATCACCCCAACGGAACCGTCGCGCGCTATTGCCGCATGAGCGACCGCCGCAAGCCGGCGCCCGGCATGATCACCGACCTCGTCAGGCGCTTCCCCGTCGACATGACACGCAGCATGGTGATCGGGGACAAGGAAAGCGACATGGAAGCCGCACAGGCGGCGGGCGTTGCGGGTCACCTGTTTGAAGGCGGAAATCTGGAGACGTTCGTAAAGCAGCGCCTGAGTCCGGTGGGCGAGGCTTAGGCACGCCACGAAAAACTGCTGCATCCCCGGGCATTTGGCAGCCCCCAAGCGCTGCTCTGTTGCGCGCAACCGCCAGTGTGCTATAGCGCCATCTTGTTGCGAATACTGACTTAATCGCCTTTTGGGGTCCGGCATGGCAGATCTGAGGGACGCCCGCGTCCTCGTTACCGGCAGCGACGGCTTCATCGGCTCGCACGTCGTCGAGGAGCTGGTAAAGGCCGGCGCCCGCGTCAAGGCGATCGTGTATTACAACTCCTTCAACTCCTGGGGCTGGCTCGACACGATACCGGCCGACGACATGAAGTCCGTCGACGTGATCGCCGGCGACATCCGCGATCCCCATTTCATGATCGCGGCCGCGAGCGGCTGCACCGACGTGCTGCACCTGGCGGCGCTGATCGCCATCCCCTTCTCGTATGTCGCGCCCGACTCCTATGTCGAGACCAACGTGCGCGGCACCGTGAACGTGCTGCAGGCCGCGCGCATGGCCGGGGTACGGCGCTTCGTTCAGACCTCGACCAGCGAGGTCTACGGCACCGCGCAGACGGTTCCGATCAAGGAGAGCCACCCGCTGGTCGGGCAGTCTCCCTACTCAGCCTCGAAAATCGCCTCCGACCAGATGGCGCTGTCATTCCAGGCTTCGTTCGACATGCCCGTCGTGGTGATCCGCCCGTTCAACACCTTTGGTCCGCGGCAATCGGCGCGCGCAGTGATCCCGACCGTTATCAGCCAGATCGCGACCGGCAAGCGCAAGATCCGCCTCGGCGCCGTCAGCCCGACGCGCGATTTCTCGTTCGTCACCGATACCGCGCGCGGTCTGATCGCGGGCCTTACGGCACCTGCGGAGCAAGTCGTCGGCCAGACCATCAATCTCGGCAGCGGTTTCGAAATTTCGGTCGGCGCGACCGCGCAGATGATCGCAGACGTCATGGGGACGGCGATCGAAATCGAGACCGACGAAGCGCGGCTGCGTCCCGCCAACAGCGAGGTTGAGCGGCTCTGGGCCGACAATTCCAAGGCACGCCAGCAGCTCGGCTGGAGTCCGGAATTCGGCGGCATCGAGGGTATGCGCCGGGGCATGGTCAAGACGGTGAACTGGTTCACCAATCCTGCAAATCTGAGCCGCTACAAGGCGGACGTGTACAATGTCTGAGGCGGTGGTGGACAGTCACGTGACGAGGACAGGCTTTGACCAAAAGACGATCGTCGATGCCGTGCGACGCGCGGTGGGAACGCCGAACGGCGTTCTCGGCCTGCACGAGCCGGTGTTCGCCGGCAACGAGATCGCCTATCTCGAAGAATGCATCAAGAGCACCTTCGTCTCCTCGGTCGGTCCCTTCGTCGATCGGTTCGAGCGCATGCTCGAGGAGGTCACCGGCGCCAAGCGCGCGGTCGCCGTCGTCAATGGCACGGCCGCGCTGCATGCCTGCTTCATCCTCGCCGGTGTCGAGCCCGGCGACGAGGTGATATCGCCGGCGCTGACCTTCATCGCGACGACGAACGCGATCGCCTATTGCGGCGCGACGCCGCATTTCGTCGACAGCTCGCTGGAGACGCTCGGCATGGACGCGCGCGCGCTCGCGGTGCGACTGGATGCGATCGCACAGAAGACTGCCACCGGCACCATCAACCGCCAGACCGGCCGCCGCATCGCCGCGATCGCCCCGATGCACACCTTCGGCCACCCGGTCGAGCTTGACGAGATTGCCGCGATCGCCCGCGACTGGGGCATCGCGCTGGTCGAAGACGCCGCGGAATCGCTGGGATCGACCTACAAAGGTCACGCGGTCGGATCGCAGGCACGCCTTGCAGCACTCAGCTTCAACGGCAACAAGATCGTCACCACCGGCGGCGGCGGCGCCATCCTGACCAATGACGAGGAGCTGGGCCGCCGCGCCAAGCACCTGACGACGACGGCCAAGCTGCCGCACAAATGGGCCTTCATCCACGACGAGATCGGCTTCAATTACCGCCTGCCGAACTTGAACGCGGCGCTCGGCTGCGCCCAGCTCGAGCAGCTCGACGGCTTCCTGGCGAGCAAGCGCAAGTTAGCCACGGCCTATCAGCGCGCCTTTGCGGATGTTGCCGGCGTCCGTTTCTCGCGCGAGCCAAAGGACACCACGAGCAATTACTGGCTGAATGCGATCCTGCTCGACGAGGAAAATGCAGGCCGCCGCGACGACGTCCTCGCCGCGCTCAACGACGCCGGCTTCGGCGCGCGCCCGGCCTGGACCTTGATGCACAAGCTGCCGATGTTCGCGCAAAACCCCCGCGGCGATCTTTCCACCGCCGAGTCCATCGAACGCCGGCTGATCAACCTGCCCAGCAGCGCCAGCATCAGGTCTCCCGATGAATAGTGGCGCGCGAAAGATCTGCTTCGTCACCGGCAGCCGCGCCGATTTCGGGCTGCTAGTCTGGCCGATGCGCGCGATCCGGGAAACGCCGGGCCTGACACTTCAACTCGTCGCCACCGGCATGCATTTTGCGCCGGAGTTCGGCTACACCTTCAACGCAATCCGCGACGAGGGGTTTGAGGTCGACGAGCGCGTCGAAACGCTACTGAGCAGCGACACCGGCGCCGGCGTTGCGAAATCGGTCGGCCTCGGCGTCATCGGCTTTGCCGATACCTTCACCCGGCTACAGCCGGATCTCGTCGTCGTGCTCGGCGACCGCTTCGAGATGTTCGCAGCCGCGCAGGCCGCGATGTTCATGCGGCTGCCAATGGCGCATCTGTTCGGCGGAGACGTCACCGAAGGCGCGATCGACGAATCCACGCGCCACGCCATCAGCAAGATGTCGCATCTGCATTTCACCAGTAATCAGGGCTCGACGCAGCGGTTGACGCAGCTCGGCGAGCACCCGTCGCGTATCCATACCATCGGCTCGGTCGGCATCGACGCCATCAAGCATCTCGATCTGATGAATCGCGACGACATCGGCGGCGCGATCGGGATGCCGCTCGGCGAACGCAATGCGCTCATCACGTTTCACCCCGTCACGGTCGAAGCCGGGCGCTCGGTGGCTGAACTGGATGAATTGTTCGCTGCCCTGTCGACGCTCGATCCCGCCTTTCGTTTCGTGTTCACGCTCGCCAACGCCGACGCCGAGGGCCGCGCCCTGAACGCCAGGATCGAGGCTTTCGCGGCCAGCCGGCCGAACACGATCGCGGTCGCCTCGCTCGGGCAGCTTCGCTATCTCAGCTTGATGAGCCAGGTGGATTTGGTCATCGGAAATTCCTCGAGCGGCGTACTCGAAGCGCCCTCCTTCGGCGTTCCCACCGTCGATATCGGCGACCGTCAGAAGGGACGCGAGCGCGCGGCCTCGGTATTTCACGCAGCGCCCGAGCGCGGCGCAATTGCCGCTGCCATCGCGGCAGGGCTTCAGCGCGGCCGTCAAGCCACCGTCAACCCTTACGGCGACGGCGAATCGAGCCGGCGATTTGCCGAAATCGTCGCCGGCGTCCCGGATTTCAGGCAGCTTCTGGTCAAGGGCTTTTACGAGCTTCGGCCAGGTGGGGCGCAGGCATGACAACGCACACGCTGATCATCGCAGAAGCCGGCGTCAATCACGACGGAAGCCTGGAGACGGCGCTGGCGCTGGTCGATGCCGCCGCGGACGCCGGCGCCGACATCGTCAAATTCCAGACCTTCAATGCGAAGGCATTGGCGGGCAGCGCGGCAAAGAAGGCCGACTATCAGCAACGTACGACGGATGCTGACGAAAGTCAGCTTGCCATGCTGGAGCGGCTCGAGTTGCCGCGTGCCGCGCATCACACGTTGATCGAACGCGCCAGGGAACGCGGCATCGAATTCCTGTCGACGCCGTTCGACGACGCTTCACTCGCCTTCCTGCTGTCGCTGAAACTGCCGCGCATCAAGATCGGATCGGGCGATCTCACCAACGCGCCGCTGCTGCATGCGGCCGCGAAGGCCGGCGCGTCCTTGATTCTGTCGACCGGCATGGCAACGCTCGGCGAGATCGAGGAGGCGCTGGGCGTGCTTGCGCATGGCTACGGCCCATCTGGCGGGCCACCCGGCATTGCCGCCTTCCGCGCGACGTGGCGCGATCCGGCAGCGCGGACGGCGCTCGCACAGCATGTGAGCCTGCTCCATTGCACGACCGAATATCCCTGCCCCATCGGCGACGTGAACCTTGCTGCAATGGCGACGATGCGGTCCGCTTTCCAGCTTCCGGTCGGCTACTCCGATCACACCGACGATTTCGAGGTTTCGGTGGCCGCCGTCGCGCTCGGCGCGACGGTCATCGAAAAGCACCTGACGCTCGACCGCAAGGCGCAAGGCCCCGATCACGCGGCCTCACTGGAGCCTGACGATTTCAAGCGCATGGTCGTGGCCATCCGCAACGTCGAACGCGCTCTCGGCGACGGCGTGAAGACGCCCAAGGACTCCGAGATCAGGAACGTCCCTGTGGCGCGTAAGAGCATCGTTGCGGCGCGCGCTCTGAAGGCCGGCGAGACCATCGGCCCCGCCGACATCACCGCAAAGCGTCCGGGCGCAGGCCGGCCGCCGATCGACTACTGGTCGCTGGTCGGAACGGCCGCGCCCCGCGCGCTCGAGCCGGACGATCCGCTTTAGCCCCGCGGCTTTGCCGGAATGCCGCGAAGGACGGATCCTGGCGGGCATGGAGCCGTAACCACCGATCCCATCGCAACCAGCGTGTCGTTGCCAATCGCGATGTGGTCCCTGACCCGGCTGCCGAGACCGACGAAGCAGTTCTCTCCGATCTTCGCGCCTCCGCCGACCACGGTTCCCGGCGACAGATGCGTGCAGTCGCCGATCCGCACGTCATGCTCGACGACAACAGCGGAATTGATGATGCAGTGATCGCCGATCCGGCTTCGCGCATTGACGATCGCGCCCGGCATGATGACGGTACCTGCGCCGATCGTGGCTGATGGCGACACGATCGCGCGCGGATGAATCACGGACGCCCAGCGCTTGACCTGCATGCGGCCGATCATCTGCCGGCGTGCGGGCCCCGCCTGCATCGATCCGATTCCCACCACGAAGGCCGCATCCGGATACTCTGGCGCGGCCTCGTCGGTTCCGAGATAGCTGACGTCGGCGAGCGTTCCGGGCTGCCGATCGAGGAAGCCGACGACCTTGAACTGGCCGGACAGCAGCGCCGCCTCGTAGACCATGACGGCATGCTCGCCGCCGCCGATGATGATGAGATCGTCCATCCCGATTCCCTTGCGCGGGGCAATCTTACCGGGGGTACCCCGGGTCTTCAAACCGTTGATTCGGGCCGCGAAATGCTTGGGTTAACAGGGCTGTTCAGAGGATGTCGTTGGGGTTGACGCCGCCTCTCGCAGCCGCGATATAGCAGGCTCAGCCGTGGGCCGCCCCCCAATATCTGGCGTATACGAGGCAGATTGCCATGAAATCCTGGCGTAAGGCCGTCGTTGGAACGCAGGCGAGCGTGGGCGAGGCCATTGCTGCCATCGAGAGCGGAAGCATTCAGATTGCGCTCGTGCTGGACGACCAGAACCGCCTGCTTGGCGTGGTCACCGACGGTGACGTGAGGCGCGGCCTGCTGCGCGGCATCCCGCTCACCGGGCTTGCGACCGACATCATGAACCGCGCGCCGGTGTCGGCTCCAGCGACGCTGCCGCGCGAGGATCGCCTGCAGCTGATGCGGCAGAAGTCGATCAAGCAGCTTCCGCTTGTCGACGAGGGCGGCCATCTGGTCGTGGTCGAGACGCTCGATGAGCTGCTCGAACCGGCTCACTATCCGAACCCTGTCCTGATCATGGCGGGCGGCCTCGGCGAACGCCTGGGCGCGCTGACCCGCGACCTGCCGAAGCCGATGCTCAATGTCGGCGGCCGACCGCTGCTCGAGACGATCGTCCGCAACGTCGTGCAGCAGGGTTTTGGCAACATCTTCATCTCGGTCAACTACAAGGCCCAGACGATCAAGGACTACTTTGGCGATGGCGCCGCCTTCGGCGCCAATATCCAGTACGTCCACGAAACGGAACGGCTGGGGACTGCAGGCGCGCTCGGGCTCTTCGGGGCGCCGCCGGCTCTGCCCATGATCGTCACCAACGGCGACATCCTCACCACGATCAACTACGGCGCGCTTCTCGACTTCCACAACGGAACTCCGGCGGAAGCGACGATGGCCGTGCGCGAGCACAAGGTGCACGTGCCCTACGGCGTGGTGTCCACGTCGGACGGTTTTCTCGATGCCATCCGCGAGAAGCCGACTGAGAGCTGGTTCGTCAGTGCCGGCATCTATGTGATCGGCCAGTCCGTCTTCAGCCATGTCACGCCCGGCGTCAGCATCGACATGCCGACCGTGCTGGAACGCGTGATCGCCGGCAAGGGTCGGGTCGCGGTCTATCCCATTCGCGAATACTGGCTCGATATCGGCCGCCTGGAGGATTTCGAGCAGGCCCATGCGGAGTTTCACGAGGTCTTCCCGTGACCTCCACAAAAGCCGTCGTGGTTGGCCTCGGCTCGATCGGCACAAGGCATGCGCGCATCCTGCGCGAGCTTGGCCTAGGGGTCGCGACCGTCAGCCGCCGCGAAGGCGGCGACTACGGATCGATCGCGCAGGCCGTCGCGGGCGCGCATCCGGACTACGTGGTGATCGCCACCGAGACCGCGCGCCATGCGGACAATCTGAATGAGCTCGCGCAGACCGGCTTCCACGGCAACGTGCTTGTCGAAAAGCCGCTCTTCGCAACACCGGCAGCGCCCCCAAAATATCCGTTCGCCCGTGTCAGCGTTGGATACAATCTGCGCTTCCACCCGGTCATGACGGCGCTTGCCGAAACATTAAGCGGCCGCGACGTGATCACGGTCGCCGCCTATGTCGGCCAGGACATCAGGGACTGGCGGCCCGGCCGCGATCACCGTGCGACCGCATCCGCCACAGCCGATGCCGGAGGCGGCGTGTTGCGGGATCTCAGCCACGAACTGGACTATTTGCTCTGGCTGTTCGGCCCGTGGCATCGCGTCGCAGCGCTTGGTGGCGCGTCCGGCGCGCGCGACATCGACGTCGACGACCACCTCGACCTGCTGCTCGATATGCAGCGGGCGCCATCGGTCCACGTCCACATGGACTATCTCGATCGGCAGGGCATCCGCCGCATTCGCGTCAATGTCGACGACGACACCATCGAAGCCGATCTCGTCGGCAGCCGCCTTGCGATCAACGGCAAGGCAACGGAGATCGCAAGCGACCGCGACCAGAGCTATCGCGACATGCATGTCGCGGCGATGCGTGGCGCGAGCCCGGCTTGCTCGCTGCCCGAGGCGCTCGGGGTCGTGCATCTGATCGACGCCAGCGAGCGTGCTCTGCGCACCAAGACCTGGATATCGCCATGAGCGCCCTCTGCACCATCTGCGCGCGGGGCGGCTCGAAAGGGGTCGTCGGGAAGAATGCGCGCGATCTCCTGGGCAGGCCCGTGCTCGCCTGGAGCATCGCGCAGGCGCGCGAGACCGGCCTGTTCGATGCGATCGCCTTTAGTAGCGATTCGGACGCGCTACTCGAGGCAGCCCTGAAGGCCGGCGCCGACATCGCGGTCAAACGTCCGGACGAGATGGCGACCGATACCGCACCGAAGCTGCCGGCGATCCGCCACTGTCTCGAGCAGGCCATCGCGCAAACGGGCCGGACGCCGGAAATCTTCGTCGATCTCGACGTCACCTCGCCGCTCAGGCTGGCCTCCGACATCACCGGTGCGGTCGCGCTGCTGCGCGAGAGCGGCACACGCAATGTCATTACCGGTGCACCGGCGCGACGCTCGCCCTATTTCAACCTGGTCGAGCAGCGCACCGATGGCAGCGTCGGCCTCTCTAAAACCGCCGATCCTCCGATCACGCGCCGGCAGGATGCGCCGCGCTGCTTCGACATGAACGCGTCGATCTATGTCTGGCGCGTCGCGTCCTTCCTGGAGCAGCCCGCGGTGTTCTATCCGGATACGCGCCTGTTCGAAATGCCGGAAGAACGCTCGATCGACATCGATTCCGATCTCGATTTTGTCCTGGTGGAACTGCTACTGCGCCAACGACGGCCGGCCTGAGGAGCCTCAAGCGATGACCACGAGCTTCAAGGCTCTGTTCGATCTGACCGGCCGAACCGCCGTCGTCACCGGGGGATGCGGCATCCTTGGACGTCGCTTCGCCGAGGGCCTTGCCGAGTTTGGCGCCAACGTCGCGATCGTCGATCTCGATCAGGCCGCGACCGATGCTGCGGCAGCCGACGTCGCCTCGCGCCATGCCGTGGGCGCAAAAGGATATGGCTGCGACATTACCGAGCCGAGTTCCGTCCGCAACACGGCCGAGGCGATCGAAGCGGAACTCGGGCCGGTCTCGATCCTGCTCAACAACGCCGCGAGCAAGACCCGCGACGTCGATGCCTTCTTTGCACCCGTCGAGAAGTTTTCGCTGGACACCTGGCGGGAGATCATGGCGGTCAATCTCGACGGCATGTTCAACATCGCGCAGGTGTTCGGCGGCCGAATGGCCGAGCGTGGCTACGGCGCTATCGTGCAGACCGCCTCGATCTACGGCCTGATGGCGCCCGACCAGCGCATCTACGAAGGCTCCGAATATCTTGGTCGCGCCATCAACACGCCCGCGGTCTACACCGCGTCCAAAGCCGGCGTCATCGGCCTGACCAAGCACCTGGCGACCTACTGGGCGGCGAAGGGCGTTCGCGTCAACACCCTCACCCCGGGCGGGGTGGAGAGCGGGCAGAACGACACCTTCAAGGCGCGCTATGGGGCCCGTATCCCGCTCGGTCGCATGGCTCGCGCGGACGAGATGGTGGGGACGATGCTGTTCCTGGTGTCGGATGCTGCGTCCTACGTGACTGGCCAGAACATCGCCGTCGACGGCGGTCTGAGCGCCTGGTAGCGAAACATCGATGATCAAGCGCCTGATCCAGAATACGGTGATTTCGGCGCTTGCCTTCGGCGTGGCCGCCTTGCTGGGCCTTGCGGTGATTCCACTGATCATCGGGACCTGGGGGGTGACCGAGTTCGGCCTCATCGTCATCTCGCGGCTGCTGCTTCCAAGCGGCATGATGGCGGTGCTCGACCTCGGCCTGTCCGAAGTCGCCACCCAGGTCGTCGCGCGCGCGAGAGAGCACCGCAATTGGACGCAGGCCAGCCGTCAGATCGCGTTCTTGGGGGTGGTCTCCATCGCTCTCACCTTGATCCTGAGCGCCACCATTTGGTTCGCGACGCCGCTGTTCGTCATCGTGATGAAGGTTGACGCCGTCCATGTGGAGACGTTCACCCGGATCATGCACTACACGGCCCTCGCGAATCTGATCTTCGTTCCGGCACTGGTGTGGGAAGGGACCGTCAAAGGCTTCGAGCGCTACAATCTGCTCCGCGTTGCGGAGGTCACGTCAACGGCGGCCTATGTCGGCCTGACATTCGCAGCCTCGTGGGCGGCGGCAGGGTTTGAAGTGGTCGCCTACATCTATCTCGCCACGCTGGTGGCCCGCGCCGTCGTCATTGGAATTGCCGCGTTCGTCGCCCTCAGGCACAAGCATGTGCGATTGCTGCCATGGACCCCGGACATCCGGCAGGACATTCTGCACCGCTGCCTGCTGCTGCTGCAGGGCAAACTGATGGGCGGCATTTCCGGACCGCTTCAGCCGTTCCTGATCGGATTGCTGTTCGGGCCCAAGGCGGTCGGCACCTACGACGCATTGGTGCGATTGTCGCGGGTTTCCAAAGTCGTTGTCAGCCTTCTGACATCCGCCTTGCTTCCCGTTGCCAGCCGCCTCGACGAGCGCGGCAGCGCGACGTCGTTCCAGCGCCTCGGCGACCTCGGCCTCGTCATGATGCCGATGTTCGTGGTGCCGCCGCTTGCCGCGACCGCGATCTTCTCGCCGGAGATCATGAACATCTGGATCGGTCCCCTCCTTGCGCCTTACGCGTTCTGGATGGGCCTGAGCTTCCTGGTTCCGATCTGTAGCCAATATGTGGCGATCGGCAGCCTGATCTTCCTGACGCGGCCGGAGGTGCAGTCCAGACTCAACAGGCTGATAGCCGTTCAGCTTCTGATCTGGGCGGCAGTCTCTGCCGCGACGTTGCACCTGTTCGCGGAACGCGCCCTGATCCTCGGCCAGGTCATCGGCAGTATCCTCATCCTGCCCTTGCAGCTGGGAGAGTTGCGCGGTGCACTCGAACTCGACCGCAATCGCTTCGCGAAAGTGATCGGAACCCAGTTCGCAATCCTGGTCCTGGCAAGCATTTTTCTAGCAACAATTGCAGGTTACATTCGGTTCGACAGCGTGCTAAAGCTCGCGCTCGGTTCCATGGTTTTCTGTCTGATTACCTGGACGCTTCAATACTTCCTCGTGCTCGAAAAGCGGCACCGGACTGTATTTCCAGCCGTCGGACAGCTGATGGGACTGACATCCAAAAGCAGTTGAATGAACATCCACGCGACAGACACGAAAGCCGTCATCTCAGGTTTCGCTCCGGCCTCGTTGTCGGACAAGGCGACGACTTATGCGCTGGATGCGGCAAGGAGCATCGGGCGTTTCGCGATGCGTCGCGTCAAACGCACGGCCGACGTCGTTGATTCCGAGTACAACCTATCGCATTGGCAGCGAACGCTGTCGGAAAAGGCCTGGACGAAGGCCGCAGGCATCGGCGAATTCCTGATCCCGAAGAATCCCGCGCGGGGTCTTCGCAAGGTCGACAACCAGATCTGCAGGGTCGCGGCCGACGACTATTATCGCTATCGCGCCAGGGCCCTCGGCGAGCTGCTCGCGCGGCACACGGGCGGCGCCACGGAGATCGTCGAGCTCGGCGCGGGCTGCGGCATCAACCTGCTGTCGCTTCACCTCAATCATCCCGACTGGCGGCTGCGCGGGTTCGACATCGCGCCGAACGGCATCGCCGCGGGCCGCGAGATCGCGGCGCATTATGGCCTGTCGGACCGGATATCGCTCGACAGGATCGACCTGACCGACGGCAACGACCCGAACTACGCGGCGATCAGGGACCAGGTCGTTTTCACTTATTTCTGCATCGAGCAAATTCCCTACGACGTGCGCAAGGTGGTGGACAACATCATTGCTGCGCGGCCGAAACGCGTCATCAACATCGAGCCGACGACGGAGCTGCTGAATCTCGCAAGTCCGCGAGATATCGTCAGCTTCCTGTACATCCGCTCGGTCGACTACCAAACGCAGCTGTTCTCGACGCTCGACGATTACGAACGACAGGGCCGCGTCCGCATCTTGGCGCGCGAACGCATGCCGTTCGCGCCGACGATCCACAATGATGGTTTTTTGTATTGCTGGGAGCCCACATGACAACCGTCGACACGACGGCTGATCGGCCTGCCCCGAAGAAGGCGAAGATCAGCCAGTTCCGCCGCCTGCTGTGGCACGTCAACCGCACCGATCTCGGATGGGTGCTGAAGGCGGCTCTGACCAGCCTGCAGTTGCCGGCCCGCGCCAAACGTGTCGCGCTGCTGAAGCAGCTTCCAACGAAGCCCGAATGGGCCGAGGCGAGCCGCAAGCTCGATGAGGACGGCTACGTCGACGTGTCCGCGATCGTCGATCGCAGCCTCGCGGAAGCCGTCGCATCGTTCGCCGACGGCAAGGTGAACCGCCTCCAGGAGCTGGTCGGCCGGCAGAAGGAAGGGCACAAATCGTTCTGGGTCAGCCTGCTGGACGAGGATCTCGTCAACGGCGCCTTTGCCACCGACCATCCGTTCGTGCGCTGCGCCTTGCAGCCTGCTGCGCTGCGCATCATCGGCGACTTCATGCACGACCTGCCGCAATTGTCGGACGTGGTGCTGACGTTGTCGCAACCGACACCGAACCAGGCGTTGAGCTTCTCCCAGCTGTGGCATCTCGACCACGACGACAAACGCGTCTGCAAACTCTTCATCTACCTGACCGATGTGCAAAACACCGCCGACGGTCCGTTCACCTTCATTCCGGCCGGGCCGTCGAAGGCGTTCCGCAACTCTCTCAAGAGCCACATGAGCGATGCGCAGGTGTTCGCCAAGACCGGTCCCGACGCGGTCAAGGAAATGATCGCGCCCCGCCTGTCGTCCTTCATCGTCAACACGGCGCGCTGCCTGCACATGGGAAGCCGGATCCAGTCGGATCACAGCCGCCTGCTGTACACGGCAACCTACATCCAGCAGCCGCGCATCTTTCCCGAACCGCCGGCGCGTTTCCGCTCGATCGGCGACCTGACGGACCTCGAGCGCACCGTGATGCGGCTCTGACGCGGACCTGCCGGGAGCTCACATCTTGCGCATAGGCCTGGTGGTCGATCACCCCAAGCGTGACCTGCCGGGGGCAGTCATGCTTGGTTATCAACTCGCGCGGCGCGGCGCCTCTGTCGCGCTGGTGCCGATGTACGAGCAGGCCGTCGATGTCCCTCGGCTCGGGCTGGACGCACTCGTCGTCAACTACGCGCGTCCCGTCAACCTAGACCTGATGCGCAGCTTCGCCAGGGCCGGCCTCGCGCTGTACGTGCTCGATACCGAAGGCGGCGTGCTCGCGGAAAAGGGCGGCAACTCGCCGCCGGCGATGGCCGCCCACATCAAGGGCAGCGGCTACGCCGACATCCTGGCGGGCTATTTCTTCTGGGGCAGCCGGCTGCACGACGCCTTCCTGGCCGCCGGAACCATGAAGCCGGAGCAGCTTCACCTCACCGGATGTCCGCGCTTCGACTTTGCAGCCCCACGTTGGCGCGCGTTGCTCGACGGCGAGCCGCGCGGCTATCTGCTCGTCAACGCCAATTTTCCGCTGGTCAATTCGCGCTTCACCGGCAAGCCGGGTGGTGAGCGCGAGGCGATGGTGCGGGCCGGTTGGGATGGCGCCTATGTCGATCGTTTCATCGCGGACCTGAAGCAGGTCTTCACCAACTATCTCGCCGAGCTCGACCGGCTCGCTGCAGCGCGGCCCGACCGCAACATTCTCGTGCGGCCGCACCCCTTCGAGAGCGAGGACGTCTATCGCAACGCCCTCTCGCGCCATGCCAACGTCCTGATTGACGGCACCGGCAGCGTGCTCGACCGCATCCGCAACGCCGCCGCAGTGATCCATCTCAATTGCGGAACGGCCGTCGAATCGGTGTTGCTCGGAAAGCTGCCGCTCCAGCTCGAATATCTGAACACGCCGGTCACCGCCGGCCATGCCGCACTGCCCGCGCGCGTGAGTCGCCCGGTCGCTTCGTTCGACGAACTGCTTGGCGCGATCGATCACATCGAGCGCGAGACCGAGACTTTCGACTTCGCCCGCGTTCACGCCGCCGATATCGAGGCCTTCTTCCATCTCAATGACGGAAAAGCCGCCGAACGTGTCGCCGAAGTCCTGACCAGCGTAGCGGGCTCACGCCGGCCTTACGTCTCGCTGCTCGCGACTGTGAAGGGAACGCGCGCCAAGCCGAGCCTTGGCCAGATCGTCAAAGGTGCCGCAAGCGCCGCGCTCGGCTCGGCCGTCACTGAGCGGCTGCGCAGCCAGTTCAATCCCGCCCGGCGCGACAAGCGAATCGCACCGCCCTTCGTCCAGACCCTGCTACAGCGCATCGCCGCTCACGATCAGGCGAGCCCGTCTCAACTTACGGCAAGACGCGCACAATGCGCGACGACGGGCTTGCCGCTCGCAAGTATTGCGATCGAACACGCCCAATAGAGCCATGGCCACACCTGCAAAGACCATTCTCATCACCACGCTTGCCGAATACCAGACCCGGTTCTGGATTCCGGTCGCGCAGCGGTTGCGCGCGGCAGGCCATGATGTCGAGTTGCTCGCCTTCGACGATCGCAGCGCGGAGATGTCGACGACTGAAGGCGTTCCGGTCACGAACATGTATCGCGAGGGCCTCAAGGCCGGCCCCGCGCCCGACGACCGCAAAGCGTTCGACGCGCGCGTTGCGGCCTACGGGCTCGACGGGACCAACTTCCTGTTCAGCCATGAGCGTTTCACTTTCGGCATCCGCGACACCGCGGCACTGCGCCGGCGCTTCATGATCTATGCCAATGCAATGGAGACAGTGCTCGACCGGCTCGAGAAGCAAGGCAAGCGCGTCGAACTGGTGCAGGAGCTCGGCGGCTTCCTTTCGGTGATCGCGAGCTTCTACGCCGCCAGGCGCCGCGACATCCGCAACTGGTTCATCGAACCCTCGTTCTTTCGTGGCCGGATGTACTTCACGCCCGACGCACTCGGTGCACCCGACGTGATGCCGACGCCGACGGACGCTGTCTCATCAGAAGTGCGCGCCTATCTGGACGATACGCTGACGCAACGCGCGATCGTCATCCCCAAGAAGGATCAGCACCATTATTCGGCGGCCTTCAAGAAGGTCGTCAATCTGCGCAACGCGCGCCGCCTCGCCGAAAAGCTGTGGGACCAGTTCGCGCTCGGCAAGCACCAGGAGTTCGGGCACAATCTGCGCCACGCCCGGGTACACGCCGCGATGGCGCTCAACGCGACGCGGCTGCGCAAGCTCTATAAGCCGATCCCCGAGGCGCCCTTCGTCTACTATCCGTTCCACGTTCCCGCCGACATGGCGCTGACGTTGCGCTCCCCGGACTATCTCGACCAGGTCGCGACCGTCGACTTCCTGCTGCGCACCATCCCGGATTCGCATGTGCTCGTGGTGAAGGAGCATCCCGCCCAGATCGGAGCGATCTCGGCCGATCGCCTGTTCGAACTGGCGCGCAGGTTCGACAATTTCGTGCTGCTGCCACCGCAGACCAACAATTACACCGTGCTCAACCGCGCCGATGCCGTCATCTCCGTCAACAGCAAATCGGGGGCCGAGGCGCTGCTGCTCGGCAAGCCGGTCGTGGTGATGGGCGATGCGTTCTACCGCTCCTGCCCGCTGGTCTATGCGGTCGATCGTCTGGCCGATGTGCCCGCACGCCTGCGCGAGGCACTCTCCACCGGGCCGTTCGATCCGGCCAAAGGCGCCCCCTATTTCGAGTCCGCCTGGCGCCGGTCTTATCCGGGCGAGCTCTATATCAGCGATCCCAAGTTGCTCGACATTTTTGCGGCCTCGTTGCGCGCGGCCATCGCCGAGCCGGCCGGCGCGAACTAAACGGACCCATCATGCCGCTCGTCTCGATCATCACACCGTCCTGGAATGTCGAAGGCCTGATCGAGGAGACGATCCGCTCGGTGCAGAGCCAGACCTTCGCCGATTGGGAACTCCTGATCGCAGACGACTGCTCGACCGACAGCACGCCGGCGATCATCGCTGACATCAGCGAGCGTGACCCGCGCGTCAAGCTGATCCGGATGCCGAAGAACGGCGGCCCGGCGCTTGCGCGCCAAGCGTCGATCGACGCCGCGCATGGCCGCTATCTCGCCTTCCTCGACAGCGACGATCTGTGGCTGCCCGAGAAGCTCGAGCGGCAGCTCGCCTTCGCGAAGGCGAAGCAGGCCGCCCTCAGCTATACCGCCTTCCGCCGCATCAACGAGGCCAACACCGTCACCGGACGGCTGATCGAGGTGCCGGCCTCGCTCACCTATGGCCAGCTCCTGGAAAACACCGCGATCGCGACGCTGACCGCGATGGTCGACCGCGAGATCGCAGGTCCCATCGCGATGAAGAACGAGGGCTACGACGATTTCTGTCTGTGGCTCTCGATCCTCAAGCGCGGCCACACCGCCTACGGCCTCAACGAGGACCTCGCGCGCTATCGCGTCAGGGGCTCCTCGGTCTCCAGCCGTCCGGCGCGCTCGGCCAAATGGGTTTGGCAGATCTACCGCAACGTCGAGCAACTCTCGCTGATCAGATCGGCCTGGTGTTTTGCCCATTGGAGTACGCGGGCCTGGCTGAAACGGCGGGAGTTCTAGTGACGCCGGCGGCATGGCACGCAGCCAAATTGCAACAGCCGGAATTGAACATTGCGACCTCGACGGGTTGTCTCTAATCTGCCCCGGATCGGAGGGGGCTTTGCGTGTACAATCAAGGTGTTATGTCACTGGCAGCGCGTCCCCACGCCGATCGCCGGGCCTGGATTGGCTGGACGCTCTGCAGCCTGTTTCCTGCAATTTTTCTGTTGTGTCTGTTTGCGCTGACATCGCTCAGCGCGCCGGAACATGACGACTTCTGCTTTGCGGAACTGTACGCGCGCCATGGCTTCGTCCACACTGTGTCGCTCTTCTATCATACGCAGTCGGGTCGGATCCTGGCGCTGTGGCTGACCCAGGTGCCGCCGGCGATCTCGGCCGCAACAGGTGTCAGCTTGCTGTCGGCCTATTCACTGATGATGGCTGCGAGCGCGGCGCTGTTTCTGGCCGGCACGGCCCTCGCCATGGTCCGTGCATGGCCCCGCACCGCCGCCCTCCAGTTGGTTTTCCTCACGCTCGCATTCGCGAGCGCCGTGGTCAGCGCGGCGCCGAGCGTGCGCGATCTGCTCTATTGGCTCTCGGCCGTGACCTGTTACGTCCCGCCCGCGTTGATCACCATCCTGATCCTCGGGGAGTGCGTTCGGACGCTTGACGGGGAAGCCGGCTTCTCGTGGACGCTCAGCCTCGCGATGGCCCTGGGCGGTTTCGTCGCTGCACTGGGCAACGAATTTACCGGAGCATGGCTGCTGCTGATTGTCTCGGCGTCACTGGGCGCACGGTATCTCTTCGGCCAGCAGCGTCAGATCGTGCATCACATCCTGATCGCGACCACCATCGCGATCGGATGGATCATCGTTGTCTCCGCCAGCGGCAACAGCTCGCGCATGGAGCAGCTCCCGAACGGCGGGCATGTGACATGGTCATTTCTTCAAGCGCTGATCGATTCGCTCGCCGGTCTCGGCCGCTTCCTTCGAGAGCCCGCCGTGGTCGCCTGGCTCGCCGCTGTCGGCCTCATTGCGTTGGCCGAGCCGCAAGCCACGCAACCAGCGCCGCAAAAGGGCAAGATGCTGGCTCTCGGTACGATCGCGATCTGCCTGGCGTGCTGTTACTTCGAATATTTCGCTCATCGATATGCGACGGGGATGCGGCTCATCGAGCGGGCGCAGAACCAGGCGCTCATCCTGCTGCTGTTTGGATCGACGCTAGGCCTCAGGCTGCTCGTCGGCGCCTACAGCCAGCAATTGCGCGAACGGCTTGCGGCGGGCGCGTTTCGTGGCCTGCTCGGTCCGGTCGGGATGCCCGCGAGCCTGGCGCTGCTCACGATCGTCTCGCTCAGCCTGAGCTCAACGGCGTTCCAGTTGCGCGCGCAATGGCAGGGCCTGTATCCGTACTGGCAGGAGAGCGCCGAACGGCATGCCCTCCTGACCACGAGCCCCGAGCCGGTTGTCGTGGTTCGCCGGCACAAATGGACGCCATCCCTGCTGATGACCGCCGACGTGACGGCGGACGCCGACAGATTGCCGAACGACTGCATCGCCAGATATTACCACAAATCCGCCGTCTACGGCGCCGACACGCCGCGATGACCATTTGCCCTGCTTCAGAGATGCGAACGTGAAAACAATCAGCGTCATCACACCCTGCTACAATGAAGAACTCAACGTCAGGGATTGCTACGAGGCGATCCGGAAGATCTTCGACGGCGAGCTCCAGGGCTATCAGCGCGAGCACATCTTCTGCGACAACGCCTCCGACGATCGCACCATGGAGATCCTGCGTGAGATCGCCGCACAGGACCCCGCGGTAAAGATCATCGTCAACGCACGCAACTTCGGGCCGCTGCGCAACACTTTCAACGGCGTGATGGCCTCGCGCGGCGACGCTGTCCTGCTGTTCATGCCGGCGGACCTTCAGGATCCGCCCGAATTGCTTCCCGAATTCGTCAAGCTGTGGGAAGCCGGCTACGAGATCGTCTATGGGATCCGCGCGATGCGCGAGGAAAGCCG
>NZ_PTFE01000038.1:0-71494 GCF_002936975.1 Bradyrhizobium sp. AC87j1 | reverse complement strand
GCCTCGCGCAGCACCGGCCAGTTGTCGGGATCGTGGTAGCGCAGGAAGGCCTTGTGCAGGCGGCGCTGGCGCAGGCCTTTGATCGCCTCGACCTTGTCGCTGCCGCCGTGGCGCACGCCGCGCAGCGGGTTGACGCCGGTGTGGTACATCGCGGTCGCGGTCGCCATCGGCGAGGGCAGGAAGGTCTGCACCTGATCGGCGCGATAGCGGTTCTTCTTGAGCCACAGCGCGAGGTTCATCATGTCCTCGTCGGTCGTGCCCGGATGCGCCGCGATGAAATAGGGGATCAGGTAATATTTCTTGCCGGCCCGTTCAGCCGCTTCGTCGAACATCCGCTTGAACTTGTTGTAGGCGCCGATGCCCGGCTTCATCATCTTGTCGAGCGGCCCGCGCTCGGTATGCTCGGGGGCGATCTTCAGATACCCGCCGACGTGATGGGTGACCAGCTCCTTGATGTATTCGGGGCTCTCGACCGCGAGGTCGTAGCGCACGCCGGAAGCGACCATCACTTTCTTGATGCCCTTGGTCTCGCGCACCTTGCGATAGAGCCGGATCAGGTCGTCATGCGAGGTGTTGAGGTTCGGGCAGATCTCAGGGAAGACGCAGGACGGCCTGCGGCACGCCGCCTCGACCTTCGGGTCCTTGCACGCCATCCGGTACATGTTGGCGGTGGGGCCGCCGATGTCGGAGATCACGCCGGTGAAGCCCGGCGTCTTGTCGCGGATCTTTTCGATCTCGCGCAGAATCGATCCTTCCGAGCGGTTCTGGATGATGCGGCCCTCGTGCTCGGTGATCGAGCAGAAGGTGCAGCCGCCAAAGCAGCCGCGCATGATCGTCACCGAGAACTTGATCATGTCCCAGGCAGGGATTTTGGCTTCGCCGTAGGACGGATGCGGCGCGCGCGCGTAAGGCAGATCGTAGACCGCGTCCATCTCTTCGCTGGTCAGCGGGATCGGCGGCGGGTTGAGCCAGAGATCGCGGTCGCCGTGACGCTGGACCAGCGGCCGCGCATTGCCGGGATTGCTCTCCCGGTGCAGCACGCGTGACGCCCGCGCATAGGCTTCCTTGTCCTGCTCGACCTGCTCCAGCGCCGGCAGCCGGATCACGGTCGCGCCCCTCTGGCGCGTTGCGCCCTCGTCGGCGGAATCGAGATCGTCGGCGTGCAGCTCGGAATAGTCCGCAGGCACCTTGCGGAACAGCGCGACGCCCCTGATGTCGTCGAGCGCGCGCGGCGCTTCGCCCGCGGCGAGCCGCTGCGCCACCTCGACGACGGCCCGCTCGGCATTGCCGTACAGCAAGAGGTCGGCCTTGGCGTCGGCCAGCACCGAGCGGCGCACCTTGTCCGACCAGTAATCGTAATGCGCGATCCGGCGCAGCGAGGCCTCGATGCCGCCGAGCACGATCGGCACATCCTTGAACGCCTCGCGGCAGCGCTGCGCGTAGACGACCGTGCAGCGGTCCGGCCGCTTGCCGCCTTCGCCGCCGGCCGTATAGGCGTCGTCGCTGCGCAGGCGGCGGTCGGCGGTGTAGCGGTTCACCATGGAATCCATGTTGCCGCCGGTGACGCCGAAGAATACGCGTGGCTTGCCTAATGCCTTGAACGGCTCGGCCGAGTGCCAGTCCGGCTGCGAGATGATGCCGACCCGAAAGCCCTGCGCCTCGAGCAGCCGGCCGATGATCGCCATGCCGAAACTCGGATGGTCGACATAGGCGTCCCCGGTCACCAGCACGATGTCGCAGGCGTCCCAGCCGAGCGCATCCATCTCGGCGCGGCTCATCGGGAGGAACGGTGCCGGTTTGCGCGGCTGCGCCCGGGCCATCAGCGGCTTTGCGGCGGTGATCATCTGGGTGTTCATGGCGCCTACGCATAGGACTCCGCGCCCCTGAATACAACCGACGGACGCGTGAAAGATCGAGGTTCCCGGGCCGCAATCGGGGCGCGCCAGCGCGTTAACCAGTGGGCGCCTGCCCTTCCTCCTCGACCCCGCTTGACCAGCGTCAGCGCCATGGGGGGGGTGACGCCCTCCACATACCGGCCGGTGCCGCCGCGTCATGCTCTCCCCAGTCTTGAAGGAGAGCCCCATGTTTCTGGTCGATGCGCTGCTGATCCTGGCGATGTTGTTCTTCCTGTTTCTGCCGATCACCGACCGCAGGACGGTGCGGATGAGGCTCTGCATGCTGTGCGCGCTGCTGGCGGTGTTCTCGGTCTCGCTCAGCCGCACCCCTGTCGTGCCGGTGCTGCTCGCGAGCATCGCCGCGCCACCCGGAATGCTGCGCGTGCCGCATATGCATGCCAGTGAGCCGTCGTCGGGGTTCTCACCGCGGCCGACATCCGATATCCGATTGATCCATGGGCAAGGAAACGGGCAAGGAAACCTCTGACGGCGGTCATGACGCGGTGGCCGGCGTATCGCCGTCCACGAATGTCTGGCTCGGCGTGATTGCGCTGGTCGGCTTCATCCTGGTGGCGACCGCGCAGGCCTCCAATCAGATTTTGGCGCGCGGACTCGCAGGCTCCGTCCCGCCCTTCGCGCTCGCCTTCTTCCGCTGGAGCATCGTCGCAATCGGGCTCGCGCCGATCGCGCTCAAGGAGATTCTCGATGGCCGCGTGCCGCTGGCCGGGAACATCTGGCCGATCCTCGCCGCCGGCTTCATGGGCATGTTCCTGTGCGGCGGTCCAGTCTACGCCGCGGGCGTCTCGACGACGGCGATCCACATCGCGCTGATCATGGCGCTGTCGCCGATCACGGTGCTGCTGATCTCGGCCCTGCGCGGCCTGGAGCATGTCGGTCCGCTGCAATGGCTCGGCACGGCGCTGGCGCTCGCAGGCGCGCTGCTCATCATCTCCGGCGGCCATCCTCAGACCCTGATCGAACTTCAGACTGCGGCGGGCGACGGCCTCGTCGTGATCGCGATGCTCGGCTGGTCCGGCTACACGCTGCTGCAATCGCGCGCCGCGCCAAAGGCGTCGCTGCTTGCACGCATCAGCCTGTTCTCGGGCGCCGGCGCCCTGTTCTCGCTGCCGCTCGCGGCCATGGAGATGTGGGCGATGCCGGGGCAGGTCTTCAGCACCAAGGCGCTGTCGGCCTATGTCTTCGCCGGGATCGTTCCCGGCCTGCTCGCCTATGCCGGCTTTGCCTGGCTCGGCGGCAAGTTCGGCTCGGTGCGGACCTCGCTCGTGCTCTATCTCGGGCCGATCGCAAGCGCGCTGCTGTCTTTCGCCATCCTCGGCGAACCGCCGCAGCTGATCCATCTTTTCGGCGGTTTGCTGATTTTGGGTGGCGTCTGGGCCAGTTTGCGCCGCTAGTTCCATCCGCATGCGTCCGGGTTCACCCGCAGGAACCATCGGCCTTCGCGGACATTCTGATGAGGGGTTGCCGCGAGCTCGGCTCGCGCGCACTCGCGATGTTCGCCTCTGGCGATGGGGGAGCTGTGAGTACAGTGATAGAGAACCTGCTGTTGCGAAAGCAGAAGCTCGTGGAGCAGCTCGAAAAGGCGCCATCGGTCGAGGACCGCGACAGGATCGAGCACCAGCTCGAGCAGATCAACACCGCGCTGGATTTTCTGGACAGGCCGGGACCGAGGGAAGGGCGCTAGAGGCGCTCATTCCACCTTCAGCGCGTCCACCTTCAACGCCCTGGCGTAAACCACGCCAGAATTGGTGATATGCGTGGTCATCAATTCTTCGAAGGCGGTGAACTCACCGCGCGCGAACAAATCGAGCAGCCTCCGATGCTCGTCGAACGAAGTGCGGGTCCGCACGTCGATCGGCGAGGTCAGATTGGTGCGGAGCGCGGCGACGCGGCCCGAGACCAGCTGATAGGATTCGGCGAGATAGCGATTGCCGCAATGGGTGAACAGCGCCTCGTGAAACGCGGCATCGGCGCGGCCATAGGCGATGTTGTCCTTTGCCGTGACCGCCGGCTCCATTGCCGCGATGGCCTCGCTCATTGTGGCGATTGCACCGTCACGATCGTTACCATAGGCGAGCTCGGCGGCCTTGGGTTCGAGCGCGATGCGGAAGGTGCAGAGCGCGTTGATGTCGTCCGCGCTCGGCGTGAACACAAAGCTGCCGACCTGCGGCCGGATTACCACGAGGCCTTGCGCCTGCAGCTGGCCCATCGCCTCGCGCACCGGCGTGCGGCTGACGCCGAAGGAATTGGCCACCATCTCCTCGGAGATGGCGGCGCCGAGCGCGAACTCGCCGTCGATGATAGCCTGCCGCAGCCGCTGCATCACCCGCTGCGACAGCGATTTCGGCGTATCGAGCTTGAG
Organism: Bradyrhizobium sp. AC87j1; assembly: GCF_002936975.1. Lineage (NCBI taxonomy): Bacteria > Pseudomonadati > Pseudomonadota > Alphaproteobacteria > Hyphomicrobiales > Nitrobacteraceae > Bradyrhizobium > Bradyrhizobium sp. AC87j1. The sequence goes on along the minus strand of NZ_PTFE01000038.1, from coordinate 67,219 downwards.
CGAGCGCATTTGCGTTTCTCAGACGACCTTGCCGGGATTGAGCAGATGATCGGGATCGAGCGCCGCTTTCAGCGTCCGCATCAGCGCGATCTCGGCCTCGCTCCTGGCATGGCCTAGCCACCGCTTCTTCAGCGTGCCGATGCCGTGCTCGGCCGAGATGCTGCCGCCGAGCTCGCGGACGAGACCGTAGATGATCGTATCCATCTCTTCCTTCGGCTGCTGCTCGACGGAGAGGCCGGTGACCCAGGAGACCAGATGCAGATTGCCGTCGCCGATATGGCCGTAATAGACGCTCTCGCAGCCTTTGATGCCGGAAGCCAGCGCCGCCTTGCAGCGCGTGACGAATTCGTCCATCCGCGCAACCGCAAGGCCGATGTCGTAGGAGATGTGCGGGCCCAGCACCTGGCCGAATTCGGCGCAGATGTCGCGCACCCGCCAGAAGCTTTGCGTCTGCGCCAGCGATTGCGCCACCGCGGCATCGGCCAGCAGCCCGCGTTCCATCAGCTCTTCGAGCCAGGCCTGGAAGCGCGGCGCGTCCAGGCTCTCGTCGGTGCCTTGCGCCTCGACCAGCACGTAGAGGCCGTGACCTGCTGCGACCGGCGGCTTCACGCCGGCGCGAGTCGTGATCACGTCCCAATAGTCCGGCCACATCACCTCGAACGCCGACAGCAGCGGCCCGAGCCCGCTGCGCGCCGCATCGAGCAGCGCGATCACCGCGGCGTAGTCCTTCAGTGCGCAGAGCGCGGCCATGGTCGAGCGCGGCTTCGGAAACAGTTTTAGCACCACGCGGGTGACGATGCCGAGCGTGCCTTCCGAGCCGATGAACAGATGCTTCAGATCATAGCCGGCATTGTTCTTCATCAGCTTGTTGAGGCTAGTGATGATGGTGCCGTCGGGCAGCACGACTTCGAGACCGAGCACCAGCTCGCGCGTCATGCCGTAGCGGATCACGCGGTTGCCGCCGGCATTGGTCGAGAGATTGCCGCCGATGGCGCAGGAGCCGCGCGAGCCGAGGTCGAGCGGAAAGAAGAAGCCGGCTTCGTCCGCCGCCTTCTGAATCGTTTCCAGCGGCGTGCCTGCTTTCACCGTCATCGTCGCGGAAGCGCGGTCGATCTCCTCGATGCCGCTCATGCGCTCGAGCGAGATCGCGACCCAGCCGGCTTCGGGCGATGCGCCGCGGCACAGCCCGGTCAGTCCGCCCTGCGGCACGAACGGCAGCTGCGCCTGCCGGCAGGTCGCAATCGCATCGGCCACGCCTTGCGCATCGACGGGGCGGATCACCGCGAGCGGCGTCTGCGGCAGGCTCGCGCTCCAGTCGTTGCAGTTGCGCGCCGGCACGTCGGTGCCGATCAAGACGGCGGCTGCGCCGAGCTTGTCGCGAAGTGCGCCGAGCAATTGGTCGGGCCGCTTCACCGGCGTCACCATGTTCATGCGAGACCTCCCTAAATCTGGCTGCGCCCATGCGCGCCGTGACGGGGAAAAGGATTTGCCTCTTTCTTGTATGTAAGGTACAAGATGGAAAGTAAAGCAAAAACAAGGCTCGGGAGCCCCTTGAAGACCATTGGGGGATCAGAGGCTTGGTCCGAGATCGTAGCTTAGAGGGTGGTGAGATGACGGAGGCAATTCGCGGGTTCTGGGTGGCATCGGCGACGCCGCTGGCGGCCGACGGCAGCGTGGACTCCGCCAAGCTTGCGGCCCACGCCAAGCAGCTCTTCGGCAAAGGTGTCGACGGCGTCGTTCTGTTCGGGACCACCGGCGAAGGCACCTCGTTCAATGTCACCGAGCGCGTTGCGACCATCGAAGCCGTGCTCAAGGCCGGTGTCGCGCCGGAACGCATCGGCATCGGTGGTGGCTTCCCCGCCATCACCGACAGCATCGCACTCTCGCGCGCCGCGCTCGGTCTCGGCCTGCGCCACGTGCTGGTGCTGCCGCCTTACTTCGACCGCAGCGTCGCGCCTGAAGGCATCGAGGATGCCTTTGCCGCGATCATCGACGGCGTCGCCGACGATCGGCTGCGAGCTTATCTCTATCACATCCCGCAGACGTCGGGCGTTGCGATCCCCACCGCCGTCGCCGCGAGCTTGCGCAAGCGTTACGGCAAGGTGATTGCCGGCCTGAAGGACTCCAGCGGCGACTTCAGGCAGTTTCAGGCATTCCGTGCCGCGGCTCCCGAGCTCGCCATCACCGTCGGCAATGAAGCCGATATCACCCGCGCGATCGCCGCTGGCGGTGCCGGCACCATCTGCGGCATGGCCAATGTCGTGCCTGAGCTGGTCAAGGGCATGGTCGAGGGCAAGGATGTCGAAACGCGTATGCAGGCTGCGATCGACGTCGTGCTGAAGACGCCTTCGTTCACTGCGACGCTGAAAGCGATCCTGGCGGCACAGACCGGCGATGCAGCCTGGCAGCGCGTGCGCCCGCCGCTCCGCGCCTCGTCCGACGGCTCCGCGTTCAAGCGGAAGCTCGACGAGTTGACGGCTCCTGCCATCGCCTGAGACCGCACAGAATCGTGATATGCGCCGCGAATTCGCGTGTTGCGGCCGGCACGACGGCAATTGGAGATTGCCGTTCGGGGCTGCTCCGTTCTTAGAACGATTCAATACTAGAGCGATTCAACTCTGCCTGCGGTTCTCTTCGCGCACACCGGCTGTTAGACGCGCCAGCTTCAATGCTGCGTCTGACCTGGAAGTGAATCGAACGTGCGTGCTCATCTGGATGGCCAGCGTGTCTGCGGCCATCGAACTCATGCCGGCAAGAGCCGTGCGGGTCTTCTCATCGGAGCGGCCGTGCTGCTCGCCGAACGCCCCTCCATCATGACGACCGCGCAGGCGCAATCGGCCCTGCCGCCGGTGACGGTGGAGGCGCCGGCGCAGCGGCCGAAGCCGGTGCGCGCATCGGACCAGGCGTCACGCCACACGCAGACCGCCGCGCGCCAGCGCAATCGTAACCCAGCACCCGCAGCGCCGACGCTCTCGGAGCGCGCGGCCGCGGAAGCCGCCGCGCAGCAGGCCGCCAAGCTCGGCTATCGCGCGATGCCTAGCGCGACGACGCTACGCAGCGGCGCCTCGCCACTCGACACCTCGCAGTCCGTCAACGTCGTGCCCGAGCAGGTGTTGAAGGACCAATTGCCGCGCAACATCGACGACGCGCTGATCAATATCAGCGGCATCACCCAGACCAACACGCTTGCCGGCACCCAGGATGCCGTGATCCGCCGTGGCTTCGGCGACAATCGCGACGGCTCGATCATGCGCAACGGCATGCCGCTGGTGCAAGGGCGCAGCCTCAATGCCGCCGTCGAAAGCGTCGAGGTGCTGAAGGGACCGGCCTCGCTGCTCTATGGCATCATGGACCCCGGCGGCATCGTCAACACCATCAGCAAGCGTCCGGAGCTCTATCAGCACGGTTCGATCACGCTGCTCGGCTCGGCCTACAACTCGTCCAAGACAGGCGCCGACGGCACGCTCGACATCACGGGCCCGATCGGCGACGGCGGTCTCGCCTATCGCTTCATCGGCTACGGCGTCAGCGAGGATTACTGGCGCAATTTCGGCCGCCACAGGGAAATGCTGGTGAACCCGTCGCTGGCCTGGTACGGCGACACCACGACGGTTCAGCTCACCTATGAGCACCGTGAGTTCATCACTCCGTTCGACCGCGGCACGTCCTTCGTCAAGGGGGCGCCGCTGGCGATCCCGGCGACGCGCCGGCTCGACGAGCCCTTCAACAATATGTGGGGCACCTCCGACCTGATGCAGGCTTCGGTCGAGCAGAAACTCGACGACAATTGGAAGGTCACCGCGGCTTACAGCTACAACACCGAGACCTTCAGCGCCAATCAGCTCCGCATCACCAATGTCAACGCCACGACCGGCGTCGAGACGCGCAGCAACGACGGCACCCGTAACTCGCTGAGCAACGCCAGCTACGGCACCGCCTATTTGCAGGGCGACGTCTGGATGGGCAGCTTCCGCCACGAGATCCTGTTCGGAGGCGAGGCGCTGTATCGCACGATCGATCGCCACGACTTGATTCGGCAGGCGACGCCGAGCTTCAATTTCTACAACCCGGTCTACGGACTGGTCGTGCCGGGAACGACCGTTTCGGCAACCGATAGCGAGCAGACCGACAAGCTCGGCACCCGCGGCTTCTTTGCTCAGGACACCTTCCATCTGACCAACTGGCTGTCGGTAGTTGGGGGCGTGCGCTGGATGGAATTCGAGCAGCTCGCAGGAAAGGGCCGGCCTGTCTTCGTCACGAACACCAATCTCGCAGGCGACAAGGTGCTGCCGCTCGGCGGCGTCATCGTCAAGCTGAACGACCAGCTCTCCTATTACGTGACCTATACGCAGTCGTTGAAGCCGACCTCGACCATCGCGGCTTTCACCACCGGCTTCGTCGTCGACTCCACCATTGCGCCCGAAGAGGGAACGCAGTGGGAGACCGGGCTGAAGTTCGATGTCAACAAGCGGCTGTCAGGCACCCTGGCGGTCTACGACATCGAGAAGAAGAACGTGCTGGTGCTCGATGACATCGGCAACGGCAAGTCGGCGGCGCGCACCTCCGGCGCGGCCCGGTCGCGCGGCGTCGAATTGGACGTGACCGGCAAGCTGACCGACCAGTGGAGCATGATCGGAAGTTACGGCTATACCGATGCGCGCCTGATCAATGATCCCGTCGTCGGCAACGCAAAACTGCTGAACGCTGCGATGAACACGGCCTCACTCTATCTTGTCTATGATTTCGGCGACGCGCTCGCTGGACGTCTGCGACTCGGCGGCGGCGCGCGCTATGTCGGTGACCGGCCGGGCGACGCCGCCAACACGTTCTTCATGCCGGCCTATACCGTCGCAGACATCTTTGCGACTTACGATACGAAGGTCGATAATCTGCCGGTGACCTATCAGTTCAACGTCAAGAACCTGTTCGACAAGGTCTACTATACATCCACCACCGGCAACACCCTGAACGTCGCGATCGGCGATGCGCGGCGCGTCTCGCTGTCGGCCACGGTGAAATTCTAGCCATGGCAGCGCGGCTCGGACACACCATCAAGGCGGTCCTGTTCCAGGTCCATTCCATCGCGGGCCTGATCCTTGCTCTGCTGGTGTCCCTGATCGCGCTGACCGGCGCGATCATGAGTTTCGAGGACGAGATCGTCGATCATCTCAACGCCGGCATCATGCAGGTCGCGCCGCGTCAGGCGCCGGCGTTGATGCCTGATGCGCTGGTTGCGCGACTGAAGGCTTCGCAGGACCTCGGCAAGGTCGCCGCCGTCACACTGTCGAGCGATCCATCTGCGGCGGTTCATGTCCGCTTTGCGCGTGACGACCGGGGCGACCGGCCGACTTCGCTCTATGTCGATCCCTATGACGCTAGCGTGCTCGGCGCGCCGCGCGGCGAAGCGTTTTTCGCGACCGTGCGCCGACTGCATCGCTGGCTGCTCATTCCCGGCGACGGCAAAGGCTGGGGACGTCCGATCACCGGCACGGTCGCGCTCGGCCTGATCGTCATGCTGGTCTCGGGCCTCGTGCTGCGCTGGCCGCGTCGTGCAGGCAGTCTGAAGATGTGGCTGAAGCCGAATCTTGGGCTTGGTGGCCGCGCTCTGCACCGGTCGTTGCACACCGTGATCGGCACCTGGGTCCTTCCGGTCTATCTGACGATGACGCTCACCGGCCTGTATTTCTCCTTCGAATGGTACAAGGACGGCGTGACCTGGCTGCTCGCGCGTCCGCACGTCACAGCAGCGAAAATGCCCGCAAAGCTGCCGCGTGCGGCCAGCTCCGAACCGGCGCCGCCAATCGGATTCGATCGGGCCTGGGTGACGTTCCAGCGTGAGGAAGGCGATCGGTTCTCGAAGGCCTTGCTGACGCTGCCGGCGCAGGGTACGACTTTGCGCATCCGGTCGTGGGGGAAAGCCTCGTTGCTGGAAACCACACGCGACGAATTCCGCATCGACGCCGTCACCGGGCAGTTGGTCTCAGCGGAGCGCTTTGCTGACAAGACGTTCGGCGAAAAGATCATCGCGGCCATCTACGACATCCATCGCGGCGAGATCCTGGGTTGGCCGGGCAAGCTCGCGTTCATGACTGCCGCGATGTTGATGCCGTTATTCGCTGTCACCGGCATCCTGCTCTATCTGTCGCGCCGCAAGCTGCGCCGTCCGGCACAGCGGCCGCTCGGGCGGCTCGTTCCCGGCGAGTGAGCCGACGAGGCTAGCCAACGCGCTTCTAATCGGTCAAAAGCTCATGGCCCTCTTCTCAAGGTCCGTGCCATGAAGCTTCCGACCGTCACCCCCGCCGATATCCGCCGCGCACTGCTGCTGCGCGAAGAAATCGCGCTGCTCGATCTCAGATACGAGGCAGGCTTTGCGACGGGGCATCCCCTGTTCGCAGCCAACATGGCCGTGGATCGGATCGAGGTCGAAGCCGAGATGAGGCTGCCGCGCAAGGACGTGACGATCGTGCTTTACGATGACGGCGAGGGGCTGGTCGCGGCCGGCGCCGAACGTCTCGCCGCGCTCGGCTACACCCATATCAGCGCGCTCGATGGCGGCCTGAAGGCCTGGCGCGCGGCGGGCTATCAGATGTTCGAAGACGTCAATTCCTATTCGAAGGCGTTCGGCGAGCTGGTCGAAGCGCGACGGCACACGCCGTCGTTCAGCGCCGACGAGGTGGCCAAACTCATCGCGGACAAGGCCAACATCGCCATCCTCGACGTCCGCCGTTTCGACGAATATGCCACCATGAATATTCCGGGCTCGGTCAGCGTGCCCGGCGCGGAGTTGGTGCTGCGGGCAGGGCAGGCCGCGCCCGACCCTGAAACCACCATCATCGTCAATTGCGCCGGCCGCACGCGCTCGATCATCGGCACCCAGTCGCTGATCAATGCCGGCGTGCCCAACAAGGTGCGGGCGCTGCGCAACGGCACCATCGGCTGGACGCTGGCGCGACACACTCTCGACCACGGCGCTGACAGGCGCGGCGCGATCGGCTCGTTCGAGAGCGGCCCGGCCAATGCGCGCGACGTCGCCTATCGCGCCGGCGTTCGCCATATCGGCGCAAGCGAGATGGCTGCACTCGTCGCGCAAACGGACCGCACGCTCTATCGCTTCGACGTGCGCGATGCCGAGGAATATGCGGCAGGTCACCTCGCGGGCTTCCGCCATTATCCCGGCGGCCAGCTGGTCCAGGAGACCGACATGGCCGCGCCCGTGCGTGGCGCTCGCATTGTCCTGAGCGACGACAGGGGTGTCCGTGCCGATATGACCGCATCTTGGCTCGCCCAGATGGGCTGGGAGGTCTATGTGCTGGAAGGGGGCTATGACGCCGCGCTCGAAATCGGCCCGCCGCGCGTGCTGCTCAAGCCCGATCCGGCCCACCGCTACCGCCGACCCTATGAAGGCACCGACGTCGCGCAAGCCGCGATGCAGGCCTATCTCGATTGGGAATATGGGCTGGTCGAGCAACTCCGCCGTGACGGCACGCACGGGTTTTATGTGATTTGACCTTGAACGGGTGGGTTATCCGTCACCCTGAGGTGGCCGCTTCTTAGCGGCCCTCGAAGGGCGACGGCCCAACTCTCTCCGCGCGGCTGCATCGGGGCCCCAGCGGTGCATTCGCACCGCAGGGCTCACGCCTCAGGATGACGGAGTGGCTGATGCGAGCATGACCATCCGCCATTTTCTCCCCGTATCCGACCCCTATTGTGCCGCGCACCGTCCGCGGTCTATGAGCTGCGACAAAGCTCATCATCTATGGAGACACCATGCCAGCCCCAGGCCAAAGCCCTGAGCGGAGTGCCAAGGCGCTGCTGCTCGAAGGCGTCAATGACAGCGCTGTCGACCTTTTCAAGGGCGCGGGCTTCACCAATGTCGAGCGGCTGACCAAAGCGCTGGACGGTGACGATCTGCGGCGTGCGCTCAAGGGCGTGTCGCTGCTCGGCATCCGCTCGCGCACCCAGATCACTGATGACGTGCTCGCGGCCGCCGACCAGCTTCTCGCGGTCGGCTGCTTCAGCGTCGGCACCAACCAGGTGGATCTCATAGCGGCGCGCAAGCGCGGCATTCCCGTCTTCAACGCGCCGTTCTCCAACACCCGCAGCGTCGCCGAGCTCGTGATCGGCGAGATCGTGATGCTGCTGCGGCGGATCTTTCCGCGCTCGGTGTCCGCGCATGACGGCGGCTGGGACAAATCGGCGACCGGCAGCCGCGAGGTGCGCGGCCGCACCCTCGGCATCGTCGGCTACGGCAATATCGGCTCGCAGCTCTCGACGCTGGCCGAAGCGATCGGCATGCGCGTGATCTATTTCGACCGCACCGACAAGCTCCGCCACGGCAACACCGAGCCGGTCGAGAGACTGGAGGAGCTGCTGGCGCAGAGCGACGTCGTCAGCCTGCACGTGCCGGAGACGCCGGAGACCGCGGGCATGATCGGCGAAAGGGAGCTGCGGGCGATGAAGCCTGGCTCGTTCCTGATCAACAACAGCCGCGGCACCGTGGTCGATCTCGATGCGCTCGCGCGCTCTTTGCGCGACGGTCATCTCGCCGGCGCGGCCGTCGATGTGTTTCCGGTCGAGCCGTCGTCGAATTCCGATCGCTTCAAGAGCCCCATACAGGGCCTCGAGAACGTCATCCTCACCCCGCATATCGGCGGCTCGACCGAGGAGGCGCAGGAGCGCATCGGCGGCGAAGTCGCGCGCAAGCTGGTCGATTATTTCATCACGGGCTCGACCATGGGCGCGGTGAATTTCCCCGAGGTGCAGCTGCATCTGCGTCCCTCCGGCGCGCGCTTCAGCCACGTCCATCGCAACGTGCCCGGCATGCTGCGCCGGCTCAACGAGGTCTTCCTCCAGCGCGACATCAACATCGCCGCGCAATATCTGGAGACCGCCGGCGATCTCGGTTACGTCGTGCTCGATGCCGATCTGGCGGGGCAGGATTCCGCGGCGCTGCTCCAGCAGATCCGCGCCCTCGACGGCACGGTCGGCGCCCGGCTGGTGTTCGAGCACTAAGGCATGATCCGGAAAAGTGCGCAGCGGTTTTCCGAAAAGATCATGCTTAAACAACGACCTAAAGCGCGATGACGATTCATCCTAATCGCATCGCGCTTTAGACGGCGCGGGGCCCACGTTCCGGTTGCATTTCTCCGTCAAGGCTCTCTACACTACGCCATCGACTTCGACGCGCACGTGACAAATCGCGTCGAATTGAGCTTCAGTTGCGAGAGTGCCGCGATGGAACCGGACACCGTACTGATTGATCTCGCGCTTCAAGGCGGCGGTTCGCATGGCGCCTTCACCTGGGGCGTGCTCGATCGCCTGCTGGAAGAGAAGCGGCTTACGATCGCCGCGATCTCCGGGACTTCCGCGGGCGCGATGAACGCAGCGGTGCTGGCGGATGGGTGGACGGCCGGTGGCGCCGAGGGTGCGCGTGACGCGCTCGAACAATACTGGCGCCGCGTTTCGAAGGCGGCGGCCTTCAGCCCGCTCCAGCGCTCGCCGCTCGACCGGCTGATGGGGCGCTGGACGCTCGATACGTCGCCGGCCTACATCCTGACCGACCTGATGTCGCGGGTGCTGTCCCCCTACGACCTCAATCCGACCGGCTACAATCCGCTGCATGCGGTGCTGGCTGAGAGCATCGATTTCGAGCGCCTCGCGCGCTCGCCGATCAAGCTGTTCATCACTGCGACGCGGGTGCGCACCGGGCGAGGACGCATCTTCCGCAACGCGGAGATCACGGTTGACGTGTTGCTCGCGTCGGCCTGCCTGCCAACCATGTTCCGCGCGATCGAGATCGACGGCGAACCGTATTGGGATGGCGGCTATGCCGGCAACCCGACCATCACACCGCTCATTCGCGAAAGCGACGCGCACGACACCATCCTGGTGCAGATCAATCCGACTGAAAAGCCGGAAGAGCCGCGGACGGCTGCGGAGATACTCAATCGGCTGAACGAGATTTCGTTCAACTCGCCGCTGATGAAGGAGTTGCGTATGATCGCGTTGCTGCGTCAGGCGGCCGACCCGGGAAGCGGCGAGGGCGCGCGCTGGGCGAAGATGCGGACCCACCGCGTCAAGAGCGACATGCTCGCGAAGTTCGGTGCCTCGTCCAAGCTCAACGCCGAATGGGAGTTCGTCTCGATGCTGCACGGCGAAGGACGTCGGGCGGCCGAAACGTTCCTCGACGAGCACGGCCCGGATATCGGTCGGCGCTCGACCGCCGATCTCGACATCCTGCTGTCGGAGTGCTGAGACGTGGGGCTTCTCGGCATTCTCGTCGGGCTCGGCCTTCTCGTCCTATTCGCCTTTCGCGGCTGGAGCGTTCTCCTGCTGGCGCCGTTCGCCGCGCTCGTCGCGGCGCTGTTCGGCGGCGAGCCGCTGCTTGCGAACCTGACGCAGATCTTCATGGTGAATGCTGCTGCATTCCTGGCGCAGTTCTTCCCGATCTTTCTGCTTGGCGCCGTCTTCGGGAAACTGATGGACGACAGCGGGGCGGTCGCGTCGGTTGCCACCTTCATGGCGAGACGTCTCGGCGAGCGCTGCGTGATCCTGGCGGTCGTGCTCGCCGGTGCGATGGTCACCTATGGCGGCGTCAGCCTGTTCGTCGCGTTCTTCGTGATCGTCCCTATGGCCCGCTCGCTGTTTCGTGCCGCCGCGATTCCGCGGCGATTGATTCCGGCCGCGATCGTGCTGGGCACGTCGACCTTCACGATGTCGGCCTTGCCGGGCACGCCATCGATCCAGAACGCGATCCCGATGCCGTTCTTCGGCACGACGCCGTTTGCCGCGCCCGGACTCGGCATCATCGCCTCCCTGATCATGGTTGGCGCGGGATTGTGGTGGTTGCGCCGCGCCGAAGCCGCCGCTCGCCGTGCGGGGGAAGGCTATGGCGAGGACATGGAGGGTGCAGCCGAACGTGCCGTCGACGACGAACTGGTCCGCGAATACGCGACCACCGCACGAGAATTCGATCCGGCCGAGATCCGGCATGGACGGCGCGGTGAAATGTCTGCTCCGGTAGTGAGTGCCATCCTGCCGCTGGCCGTCGTCGTGGCTGTCAATCTCGTGATGTCGCTCCTGGTGTTGCCGCGGCTCGATGTCTCTTATCTGAGCGAGCAGCGCTTCGGCGGTACATCGTTGGCGGCGGTCGCTGGTGTGTGGTCGGTCAGCACCGCGCTGGGTGCTGCCATCGTCACGACCATCTTTCTCAATTGGGCCCGGCTTCCGTCACTGCGGCAGACCATGGACGCCGGTGCCAATGCATCGGTTCTGCCGGCGCTCAGCGTCGCCAGCCTCGTCGGATTCGGCGCGGTCATCGCGGCGCTGCCGGCTTTCGAAACGGTGCGCGACTGGGTGCTTGCGATCGAAGGTGGCCCGTTGGTCTCGCTCGCGGTTGCGACCAATATTCTGGCCGCGCTGACCGGCTCAGCATCCGGCGGCTTGACGATCGCGCTCGACGCGCTCGGCCAGACCTATGTCGAGATTGCCGCGCGCAACGGCATCGACCTTGCGCTGATGCATCGCGTCGCGGTGATCGGTTCGGGGACGCTGGACATCCTGCCGCACAACGGTGCGGTGGTCAGCCTGCTCGCGATCTGCGGCCTGACCCATCGCGACAGCTATCTCGACATTGTGATGGTGGGCATCGTGACGTCGCTATTGGCGCTGGTGGCCGTGATCGCCTTGGGGAGCGCGCTCGGATCATTCTGATGGCGGCTCGGCGTGAGCGATTGACGGGAGGACGAAGGTTGCATTGAATGCGGCCAGCCGTCGACGCAACAAGCGAGAATGCCGGGTGGAAACGATGACGCGAAAGAAAGCGAAGCTGTGTGCGTTGCTTGTAAGTTCGATGGCAATACTGGGGACGGGCACGGCGTCGGCGGCAACGCTGGCAGAAGACGCCGGTGCGGTCTGCAAGAGTCTCGTTGGTGGCGCCGCCGCCGTGAAGATCGACTCCGCAGCCTTGCAGACGCCGTCGCCGATCGCCGTCGCCGAACGCGGGCCGACGCCGTCAGGGCGCATCACGCCAGCCAATCCAGCGTTCTGCAAGGTGCTCGGCCATATCGATCCTGTCGATCCCAAGGCGCCGCCGATCAAGTTTCAGGTCAACCTTCCCGTCGAATGGAACGGCCGCTCGCTGCAATATGGTGGCGGCGGTTTCAACGGCGTGCTGATCACCGGTCTTGCGCTGCCGCCGGCCTATCCGTTCGACAAGCCGTCGCCACTGGCGCGCGGCTTTGTTACCTACGGCACCGATTCGGGCCACGAGACCAAGCAAGGCGAGCCGCCGCAGGTGTTTGCGCTGAACGATGAAGCCTTCGAGAATTTTGCTCACCGCGCCTACAAGAAGGTGCGCGATGTGGCCGTTGGGCTGATGGAGCGCGCCTACGGCAAGAAGCCAAGGATGTATTTCATGGGTTCGTCCGAGGGCGGCCGTGAAGGCCTGACCATGGCGCAGCGCTACCCCGAGGATTTCGACGGCATCTTCGCACGCGTGCCCGTGATCAACTGGGTCGGCCTGCAGCATGCCGGCACGCGCTCGGGTCTCGTCACCATGGGAGCGGGCTGGATCAATCCGGCGCAGGTCAAGCTCGTCGGCGATGCCGTGCGGGCGGCCTGTGACAAGGCCGACGGCTCCGACGATGCGCTGGTGCAGGACCCCGTCGCCTGCAAGGCGGCATTCAAGGTCGAGACGCTGCGCTGCGCGGCTGGCCACAGCGGTGATCAGTGCCTGACCGATGCGCAGATCAAGGCGATCGATACCTTGCACGGGGCCTACAAATTCCCGTTCGCGCTCGCCAACGGTCTCGACGACTATCCCGGCTGGGGTGTGTCGGGTGAGGATACGCCGGCGATCGGCCCGACCGGCGGCTGGGTGGCGTGGTGGCTCGGCACCGCGCCGCCGGCGCAACCGCCAGCGCCCAACAATGGCATCGCCTGGATCTACGGCGCCGGCGGCATTCAATATGTCTTCGCGCGCGATCCCGAGCTCGATGTCACCACCTACAAGGTTGAGGAGCACAAGGCGCGGCTGCTCGAGGTTTCGAAGCTGATGGATTCGACCGATCCCGATCTCAGCCGCTTCCGCGCCCGCGGCGGCCGTCTGATCATCCTCGAGCACATGGCCGACTACGCGCAGAGCCCCTATGCCGGCATCCGCTATTTCGAGAGCGTCGAGCGCAAGCTCGGCAAGACCGAGACGGCGGAGTTCGCGCGGCTCTACACCGCACCCGGCGTGGATCATGTCGGCTCCGGCGCACCGGCCAATGTCGATATGCTGAGCGTGCTGGTCGACTGGGTCGAGAAAGGCAAGGCGCCCGGCGACCTCGAAGTCAGCGAGCCGAAGGTCGAGGCGCCCTCATTCGCGACGCTGCGCGCGCTGCCGCTGTGCCGCTGGCCGGCCTGGCCGCACTACAAGACGGGTGCGGTGACGGAGGCGTCGAGCTTCACCTGCGCGCCGTAACGGGGTGGCCCGTTTGACAACAAGCTTGCGCCCGGCTATCTATTTCGCATGCGAAATAAACCGGCCGACGCGCGGCATCACCGGCTGATCTACCTGCTGAGCGTCGCGCAGCGCCGCTTGCAGCGCTGGATGGCGGCGCGGCCGGAGAACGAGGTGACGCCGGCGCAGGCCGGGCTGTTGTTCATCCTCGGCAAGCAGGACGGCGTTCTGATGGGCGAGGCGGGCGCGGCGCTCGATCTGGGGCCGGCCGGCATTTCCGGCCTCGTCGATCGCACGGAGGCGGCGAAGTTGATCGAGCGGCGGGCCGATCGCGAGGACGGCCGCGCCTGGCGCATCTGGCTGACGCCGAAGGGGCGGATCGCGCTGGCGCAAGCAAAGGCAGGCGCGGCAGAGGTCAACGCCGCGCTGACGGACGGATTCACGGCTGCGGAGATCGACATCGTCGCGCGCTGGCTGACGAGCATTCAGGACAAGTTTCCAAGATCTTCAGAAACAAGACATTCAGACGAATAAAAGGAGAGACCGATGACAGAGTACGTCCGGATCGAGAACAATGGCGGAATTCTCACCCTCACGCTGGCGCGTCCCGACAAGAAGAACGCGCTGACCGATGCGATGTACGGCAAGCTTGCTGACAGCATCGAATCGGCCGAGTTCGATCCGTCCGCCCGCGTAATCCTGATCCGCGGCGAGGGCGACATGTTCACCGCCGGCAACGACGTCGGCGAATTCGCCGCGGTCGCAGCCGGCAAGTCCGAAGGCAGCCGTAACGTCGTGCGCTTCATCCAGTCGCTGGCCCGCTGCACCCGGCCGCTGGTCGCCGCCGTGCAGGGCCGCGCCGTCGGCGTCGGCACCACGATGCTGCTGCATTGCGACCTCGTCGTGCTCGCCGACAACGCGCAATTGTCGACGCCCTTCGTCAGCCTCGCATTGGTGCCGGAGGCCGCATCGAGCCTGCTGATGCCGGCGCGTATCGGCCATGCCCGTGCCTACGAGATGTTCGCGCTGGGCGAGACCGTGCCGGCGAAGGCCGCGCTGGAATGGGGCCTCGCCAACCGCGTGGTGCCGCTCGACAAGCTCGATGCCGAGGCGCTTGCGCTGGCGCAGCGTCTTGCCCGCCAGCCGGCCGGCGCGCTTACCGCCACCAAGAAGCTGATGCGCAACGGCGAAGCACTGGTCGCGCAGATGCAGGCCGAAGGCGAGCAGTTCGCGCAGCGCCTGCGCACCGCCGAGGCGCGCGAGGCATTTACGGCTTTTGCCGAGCGCCGTCCGCCCGATTTCACCAAGGTCGCGTGAGGGACGCAGCCTGCAGGAGGCGCGGCGGGCACAACCGCAGGTATTTGATTAAAGTCTTAACCAAACCTTGGCATGTCGCGATGCAAGGTGGCCGCTCGTGAAGAGTAGGCCCCGACCCATGGCAATGTTTAAGAAATCGGTAAGCTCGCTTCTCCTGACGCTGATGGCCCTCCTTGCTGCCGGCGCGCTGGCCTCGACGGCGTTCCAGATGGCGGGGGCTTTTGGCCGCTACAGCGAGAGTCTCGAGACGGAACGTCTCGCGAATGCCGACAAGGCGATCTTCCACGGCGTGCTCGCGCTGCGTAACAATCGCGGCGATGCTCAGAGCGCGCTGCTTGGCGAGGACGATCCGCGCGCCAAGCTCGGTGCCGCCGAGAAGGCCGAGCAGGCCGGCTATGATTCCATCGTCGCAGCGCTCTCGACCGTCGACTTCGCCCGCCGCGACGAGCTCGCAAGCACGCTGAAGCAGCGCTGGAGCGAGGCCGCCCCGAAATTCCAGCTGTTCTACGACGAGGCCAAGCACCCGCGTGCCGAGCGCAAGATGGAGCGCACCGCACCCTGGTACGGTGCCGTCACCAAGGTGATCGATACCGCCAACCTGGCGTCCACCGCGGTGTCGAACCGCGCCTGGATGAACGACCCCTTCATCGCACGCATGATCCAGGCCCGCCGCCTTGCCTGGCAGGTGCGCGACCGTTACGGCATCCAGTGCTCGACGCTGCGTCCGAACGTCAATGCCAGCAAGCCGCTCGACGAGACCCAGAAGCAGACCGTGGCGAGCTGGAACGGCATCGTTACCGCCGGCTGGACCGGGATGGAAGAGCTGCTGGCTGCGCCCGACGTGACGGCCGACCTCGTCAATGCGGCGAAGGAGGCGCGGGCCAAGACCGACGGCGTGCTCAAGCAGATCGGCGATCTCACCCGGAATTTCGACGGCAGCGGCAAGCCGGCGATGCCCCCCGCGGAATGGAACGCGCTGTGCCAGTCGCCCTTTGCGCCCATCGTCGCAGTCGCCAACAAGGCCCTCGACCAGTCGATCGCGCGTGCAGAGATGGTTCAGGCGAAAGCCCTTACCAACCTCATCGTACAGTCGCTCGCCTTCCTGCTCGCGCTCGCAGTGACCATGGCCGGCGTATACGTGGTGCGCAATCGTCTGATGCGCCCGGTGCGCGCCATTCTCGACGCCATCGCCCGCATCAGCGCGCGCGACTATGCGACGCCGGTGCCGCAATCCCGGCATCCCGACGAATTCGGCACCATGGCCGCGGCGCTCGAAAGCCTGCGCGAGAGCGCGGCGACAGCCGAGCGCCTGGGCCGGGAGCGCGAATCGCAGCAGGCCTTGCAGCTGGCCCGCTCCGGTACCGTCGACGAAGCCTGCCGCAGTTTTGATGACACCGTGCAGGCGGTGATCCACAGCGTTGTGGCCTCGACGCGGGAGCTCGATGACACCGCAACCGGCGTGCGCTCGCTGGTGTCGGAATCGAGCAGCCAGACCGCGGCGGTCTCCTCCGCCGCCGAGCAGGCCACCAACAATCTCGAGACCATCGCGGCGGCAACCGAGGAGCTCTCCGCATCCGTCGGCGAGATCTCCGCGCAGGTGCAGTCGAGCGCCCGCGAGGCCCGCGAAGCCGTGTCGCAGGCCGAGCAGACCAACGCGACGGTCGAGATCCTCGATCAGACCGCAAGCCGCATCGGCGAAGTCGTGAAGATGATCAACGCCATCGCCGGCCAAACCAACCTTCTGGCATTGAATGCCACCATCGAAGCCGCGCGCGCCGGTGAAGCGGGCCGGGGCTTTGCCGTGGTCGCGGGCGAGGTCAAGAACCTCGCCGCACAGACGGCGACAGCGACGGAAGAGATCTCGCGTCAGGTCGAGGAGATCCAGGGCGCCACCGGCCAGGCCGTGACCGCCATCCGCGCCATCGGCGGCGCCATCAGCGGCATCGACGAGAAGATGACGGCGATTGCCGCCGCCGTCGAGCAGCAGCGCGCGGCCACCACCGAGATCTCGCGCAACTTCCAGCAGGCTGCGCAAGGTACCCGAGAGGTCACCGACACCATCGGCAGCGTCGCCAGGCTCAATCAGGAGACCGGCAACGCCGGCACGGTATTGTCGGAGTCCGTCAAGAAGATGTCGGTCGACGCCGACCGCCTCCGCGTCGCGGTCGAGGGCTTTTTGGGCGCGGTCAAGACCGCGTAGTTTCGCCTCATTCTTCCAACCTGACGTCGTGCGTTCGGCATTGCCGCCGGTCCGTGCGGCGGGTACATCTGTGCCGCCTCGCTCCGTGAGCGCAGCGCCAGACGTAAGACAGATCAGGGATGGAGAATTCGATGCCGGTCACCCCACACAAGGCCCAGCGCCCCTATCGCGGCGTGTTCCCGGTCGCGCCCACCATCTTCGACGAGCGCGGCGAGCTCGACCTCGAGGGCCAGCGCCGCTGCATCGATTTCATGATCGATGCCGGCTCGAACGGCCTCTGCATTCTCGCCAATTTCTCCGAGCAGTTCGTGCTCACCGATGCCGAGCGCGAAACCGTGATGCATGCGGTGCTGGAGCACGTCGCGGGCCGGGTTCCCGTGATCGTGACCACCACGCATTTCAGCTCGGCCGTTTGCGCCGCGCGCAGCCAGCAGGCCGAAGCCGCCGGCGCCGCCATGGTGATGGTGATGCCGCCCTATCACGGCGCGACCTTCCGCGTCCCTGAGAAGGGGATCGTCGAATTCTTCAAGGTGCTCTCGGGCGCCATCACCATTCCGATCATGATCCAGGACGCGCCGGTCGCGGGCACGCCGCTGTCGGTCGAGCTGCTGGCGCGGCTGGCGCGCGACTTCGCCAACATCCGCTATTTCAAGATCGAGGTGCCGGGCGCGGCGTCAAAGCTCCGCAGCCTGATCGAGGCGGGCGGCAAGGACATCGAAGGCCCCTGGGACGGCGAGGAGGCGATCACGCTGCTCGCCGATCTCGACGCCGGCGCCACCGGCGCGATGACCGGCGGCGGCTATCCCGACGGCATCCGCCAGATCGTCGATCCCTATTTCGCCGGCGATCGCGAGAAGGCGAAGGCGGCCTATGAGCGCTGGCTGCCGCTGATTAATTACGAGAACCGCCAATGCGGCCTGATCGCCTGCAAGGCGATGATGCAGGCCGGCGGCGTGATCAAGTCGGAGGCGGTGCGCCATCCGCTCCAGCCGCTGCATCCGGCCACGCGCGCGGGCCTGCTGGAACTCGCCAAGGAGCGCGACGCGCTGGCGCTGCGGTGGGGGAAGTAACGGTACCAAACACTCAGTGTCGTCCCGGACAAGCGCGCCTCAAGCGCGCGTAGATCCGGGACCCATAGCCACAGAGAGAAGTTTGGCGAAGACTCGGAGTTGGCAGCTCGCTTGATAACCAATCCCTGGGATTATGGGTCCCCGCGTTCGCGGGGACCACATCGAGTGTGAGGCCCGCCCTCCAACCTCACTCGCCAGCTTCCCAGTTGGCTGACGGCGTCGAATTAGCGCGATTCGGGCCGTTTCCGGCAGCCCGGCGATGAAGTAGTATACGTTCGCCAATCGGGCCCCGCGGAGCATCTTGAGACATCGCGTAACACCTCTTCATAATGCCGTTATCCCGAGCCAGGTTGGCGCGAACCGACAGAACAGGGAGGCAGTGCCATGACGATGAGGCCGGACCCCACCTTTCACGCATCGCCCAGGCTTGCGATGGAAGCACCTGCGGAGAACTTTGCCTACACGTTGCTGCTCAGTCCGGATTTCTCGAAGCCGGATGCTCTCGCGGTCATCGACGTCAAGCCGGGATCGCCGACCTACAGCCAGATCGTCCACACCGTGACGATGCCCAACAAGGGCGACGAATTTCATCACTTCGGCTGGAATGCCTGCTCCTCCGCTCTGTCGCCGCTCGCCGGACATGCCTTCATCGAGCGGCGCTATCTCATAATCCCCGGAATCCGTTCGTCGCGGATCTACATCATCGATACCAAGCCAGATCCGACCAAAGCCAAGATCCACAAGATCATCGAGCCCGAGGAAATCTTCAAGAAGACCGGCTACTCGCGGCCGCATACCATCCATTGCGGGCCGGACGGCATTTACGTGAGCACGCTCGGCGGCGGCGGCAAGGACGGCACCAACGGACCTCCAGGCGTCTTCATCATGGATTGCGAGACGTTCGAGGTCCTCGGACGATGGGAGATCGACCGTGGCCCGCAGACGCTGCATTATGACTTCTGGTGGAATCTGCCGCGCGATTACATGGTGACGAGCGAATGGGCGTTGCCGCCGCAGTTCGAGAACGGGATCGTCCCGGAGGATCTGCTGTCGAATAAATACGGCCATCGTCTTCACTTCTGGGATCTCCGCGCCCGGCGCAATGTGCAGACCATCGACCTTGGCGCCAATCATCAGATGGCGCTGGAGGTGCGGCCCGCGCACGATCCGGTTCGCGAATACGGTTTCGTGGGCGTTGTGGTTGACACCACCAATCTCGAAGCATCGATCTGGACCTGGTGGCGCGAAGGCGGGAAATTCCATGCCGAGAAGACGGCAACGATCCCGCCCGAACCCGCGCCAAAGGAGAAACTCCCGCCGCTGCTGCAGGGATTTGGCGCCGTGCCACCGCTGGTGACCGACATCGACCTGTCGATGGATGACCGGTTTCTCTACGTCTCGTGCTGGGGCACCGGTGAAATGCGCCAGTACGACGTCAGCGATCCCAGAAAGCCGAAGCTTGCGGGCTCGGTCCACATCGGCGGCATCGCACGCCGTACAGCGCATCCGAATGGCAAGGCCTTTGCGGCCGGCCCGCAAATGGTCGAGATCAGCCGCGACGGCAGGCGCGTGTACTGGACCAATTCGCTCTATTCCACCTGGGACGACCAGTTCTATCCCGATGGGGTTCCGGGTGCGGAAGTCATGGCCAATGTCGGTCGCAACGGCGGCCTCGAGCTCGACAAGGACTATTTCGTGAGCTTCCCGGACGGCTATCGTGCGCACCAGATCAGGCTGGAGGGCGGCGATTGTTCGACGGACTCCTTTTGCTACCCGTCGGTCTAGATTGGGGGCACGCGAGCCCGGCGCTTGGCTGGCTGTGGCTCGCTCTTGTCGCGAGCGGCCTCTATCACGGAGTCAATCCGGGGATGGGATGGCCGCTCGCCGTTTCCGCCGGGCTCATGGACAAGAGCCCATCCGCACTCTTCCGTGCGCTGTGGGCCCTGTCGGCCGGGCATCTCCTGGCAACATTTCTCGTGCTGCTGCCGTTCGCGTTCCTGCTCGTGCTGGTCGAGTGGCAGCGTTCGATCCAGATTGGCGCGAGCCTTCTCGTCATCGGCTTCGGCGTTTATCGCCTGATCGCGCGGCGTCATCCCCGTGGGCTGGCACGAATTCCGCCGACGCAATTGGCACTCTGGTCGTTTGCCGTCGCCATTGCTCACGGCGCCGCCTTGATGCTCGTGCCGATCTATCTCGGGCTCTGCCAGGCCTTCGAATTCGATGCCGGCCATGAGGCGGCGGGCGCGTTGATGAAGACAAGTCTTTTTAAGACAAGTCTTGGGATGGCGGTGCTGGTGTCCCTGGTGCACGTCGCCGCCATGGTCGGCGCCGGCGGATGTCTGGCGTGGCTGGTCTACCGCCATCTGGGATTGAAGTTCGTCTCGCGAAGCTGGTTCAATCTGGATGCCGTTTGGGCGACCAGCCTCGTTCTGGTTGGGGCGGTGGCGCTCGCCTTGAATCTTGCGAGCTGGCGCTGAGGTCTATCGCGCCAGAGGCCACTCGTCGACGATGTGGAATCTTGCCGACGCATCATCCTGCCGAAATAGCGCGATGCGGTCGATCGCCAGCGTCTCGATCCCCAGCGCCGCAAACCGCGTCCGCAGCATCTCCAGGATCGGCCCGCGCCGCTCGGCATCCAGCCGCCCGGTCAGAGTCATGTGGAAGCGGAATTCTTCCATCACGTAAGGATAACCCCAGCGGTCGAGATAGTCGCGCTGCCGCTCGTTCAGCTTCTCGGGTTTGCGCCGCGCGCGGTCCTCCGCCGACAGCGCGGCGCGGAAGGAATCGAAATCGCGGACGCAATCGGCGGCGAGCTGCTGGAGCGCCTCGACCGGCTCGGCCGGAATGACGGCGATGAAGCCGCTGATGGAATCGACCACCGGCAGGATCACAGGAAGTGGCCGCGGCCTGCCGGCGAATGCGGCGCAGGCGGCCATCAGTTCCGCTTCGGACCCGCCCGGCGCGAGCGCCATCGGCGCCTTCAGCGTGGCGTGAAAGCCGTATTTGCGGGGATCGGCGCTGACATTGCGCCAGTCCGGCGCGACATGCAGCGCATCATGCGGGAACGGCAATTCGTTGCCGGTGCAGGCATCGTAGCCGAGCAACTCGGCGCCGAAGCGGGACAGCGCGCTGTCACTGCCTGCGGCAAAATAGATCGCGTAGCGGGGAAAACCTGTCATCGTCCGAACATAACCAATTTATGCCGCGACGACAGCCTCGCGCGGCGTCGCCACAGCAGTGAGCAGCCGGGTCGCATCGGTGAGGTGCACGAGCTTTCCGCCCGATATCACCGCGATCAGCCGCGGCCGCAGCTTCACGCTGTCGTCGACCAGCAGAATGTCGGCGCGGCGTCCTTCCGCAAGCACGCCGCGATCGGCAAGGCCGGTGGCGCGCGCCGGGCCGGCGGAGACCAGATTCCAGGCTTCCGTCAGCGGCAGCACGCCGTCGGCGGCGAGGCGGAACGCTGCGAGCAGCTGCGCGGGATAATAATAGTCGGACGCCAGCACCGAGCAGAGCCCCTTAGCGATCATGTCGGAGGCCCTGGTCCAGCCGGTGTGGCTGCCGCCGCGCACGACGTTCGGCGCGCCGTAGACGATGGCATCGCCGTGGCTTGCTGCCGCCCGTGCCGTCTCCTCGTTGATCGGAAACTCCGCGATGTCAGCGCCGAGCTCGCGAAACTCCTGGCGCATCGCCGGCGTCGCATCGTCGTGCGAGAGCATCCGCACCTGGGCCGCGCGCGCTGCGGCGGCCAGCCGCGCAACTGAAGCCGGCACCTCGGCGGCGCGCGAGACCACGCGTTCGACCAGCCGATCGAATTCCTCAGCTGAAAGCCCCGTGCGCTCGACCATACGGTTGCGCTTGCGCGGCTTGGC
This sequence comes from Bradyrhizobium sp. AC87j1, assembly GCF_002936975.1. Classification (NCBI taxonomy): domain Bacteria; kingdom Pseudomonadati; phylum Pseudomonadota; class Alphaproteobacteria; order Hyphomicrobiales; family Nitrobacteraceae; genus Bradyrhizobium; species Bradyrhizobium sp. AC87j1. The sequence continues at coordinate 45,316 of NZ_PTFE01000038.1, read as the reverse complement.
CATGTCGGCGACGGTGCCGTCCATGTGGTCGTTGAAAGCGAACAGATCGACGCGGCCCTCGGTGAGCCACTCGCTGATCTCGGCCTCGGCGTCGTGATTGTAGGTCTCGTGCCGGAGATGGAAGCGGGTGTCGGCGGCAAATTGCGGACGCTGCCGCTCGATTGCCTCCATCAGGCCGCGCGCGTTGTCGGCGCTGCGCAGGCCCGGTTCCCACGAGCAGGTCGTGGCGTGAAACACCGTGGTGATGCCGTTGCTGATCGCCTGGCGATCGCTGTCGGCGAGCGCGACGTCGATAGGGAAGTCGACGCCGGCGCGCGGCATCATCTGCCGCTCGAAGGCATCGCCATGCAGATCGACGATGCCGGGGAGCACCAGCAGGTTGCGTGAATCGATTATCAGCCGCGCCCGGCCCCGTGAGGCATCGACCTGCGCGATGTCCTGTCCCGACACCGCCAATGACGTTTCGACGAGTTCGGTGCCGATCAGGGCCCGGCCGCCTTCAAGGAAAATGTCTGTCACGCGACCGCGTTTCGTTTGCTGGTAAGGGATCTGGTCTGGGGAGTCGCCCGTGCTTCGTATGTCGCGAGAAAATCTTCAATCCCGAGCTTGCGGAAATCGGGCAGCGCTTCGCGCAATTTGTCGTGATCCCAGTCCCACCAGGCGAGCCGCGCGAGCCTTCCGGCGATCTCTTCCGAAAACCGCCGCCGCACGATGCGGGCCGGATTGCCGGCGACGATGGTGTAGGCCGGCACGTCCTTGGTGACGATGGCGCCGGCCGCGATCACCGCGCCGGTGCCGATATTGCGGCCCGGCAGCACGATCGCGCCGTGGCCGATCCAGACATCGTGGCCGATATGGACGTGATGCTGGCGCCTCCAGTCGAAGAACTCGGCGTCGTCGCTCTCGCCCTCGAAGTAGGCGCTGGAGCGATAGGTGAAATGCGCCTGGGTCGCGCGGTGCATCGGATGATTGCCGGGATTGATGCGCGTCATCGCCGCGATCGAGCAGAATTTTCCGATGGTAGTGTAGGTGATCTGGGAATCGTTCACGACATAAGAGTAATCGCCCATCGCGACGTCGTGCAGGATGGTGCGCGCGCCGACCTCGGTATAGGCGCCGAGCCTGGTCTCGTGCAGCTTGGCCGAGGGGTCGATGGTCGGCTGGACCGAGAGAATCTTGACGGCCATGTTGCATCCGAAGCGGGAGGGCGGGCGTTCCTCTTCGAGCGGCTTGATGACGATGTCATGACACGGCGATGACAGGGGATGAGGTGTGTAGGATCGCCGCACTGCAACGGCTGTGTCACACAAGTGTCAAGCGCGGGCGTTAGCGGTTGGCTCCAGCTAATCTGGAGTCCTGCATGCTGGTGGTGGAAGGTCTGACGTGTCGCTTCGGCGCGAAAGCCGCAGTGGACGACGCTTCGTTTCAAGTCTCCCCCGGCGGCTTCGTCGGTGTGATCGGACGGTCCGGCGCCGGCAAGTCGACGCTGCTGCGAACCATCAATCGTCTCGCGACGCCGACGCAGGGCCACATCCTGTTCGACGGCATCGACGTCACCGCGCTGCGCGGCAAGGAGCTGCGGCAATGGCGGGCGCGGTCGGCCATGATCTTCCAGCAATTCAACCTGGTCGGCCGGCTCGATGTCCTCACCAACGTCCTGATGGGACGCCTTGCGACGATGCCGGCCTGGCGCTCGCTGTCGCAAGTGTGGCCCGAGCAGGACAAGGCCCTGGCGATGTCGGCACTCGAACAGTTCGACATCGCATCGCTCGCCGCCCAGCGTGCCGACCAGCTCTCAGGCGGCCAGCAGCAGCGCGTCGCGATCGCGCGTGCGCTGGTGCAGCAGCCCGACATCATCCTCGCCGACGAGCCGATCGCATCGCTCGATCCGCGCAACACCAAGATCGTGATGGATGCGCTGCTGCGCATCAACAAGCATTTCGGCATCACCGTGCTCTGCAATCTGCATTCGCTCGATCTCGCCCGGAGCTATTGCGACCGCCTGATCGGCATGGCGGCGGGGCGCGTCGTGTTTGACGGCGCACCGGCCGCACTGACCGACCACGTCGCGCGCGAGCTTTACGATCTCGAAGCCGCCGACGTCATGGGCGCCATGCCTGTCCCGTCGCCCGAGGGCGTGCCGGCGCTCGGAACGGCCGCGGCGGCCTGAAGCGCCACCTGTTTTGTTGTCAGTTTTGCGTCAACCGACCCCAACCGATGAAGAGGGTATCATGATCACTCGCAGATTAATTCTCGCCGGCGCCGCCGCGCTCGCGTTCACGGCCTCCGCCTCCGCCGACGATTGGAAGGCGAAATATCCCGAGCTGACCTTTGCGGTCGTCCCGGCCGAGAACGCCTCCGGCGTCACCGAGCGCTGGGCGCCTTTCGTGAACTATCTCTCCAAGGAATTGGGCGTGAAGGTCACGCTGCGCATCGCCAACGACTACGCCGCCGTCATCGAGGGCCAGCGCGCCGGCAACATCCACATCGCCAGCTACGGCTCGGCCTCGTTCGCCCGCGCCCGCCTGACCGGCGTCAAGTCCGACGCCTTCGCCAACGACATCAACGCCGACGGCTCGACCGGCTATTACTCGGTGTTCTTCGTCAAAGCGAGCAGCGCCTACAAGAGCGTCGACCAGCTCAAGGGCAAGAACCTCGGCCTCGTCGATCCGAACTCGACCTCCGGCAACAATGTGCCGCGCTTCGAGCTGGACAAGATGGGCATCCCCGATGCCGACGGCTATTTCAGCAAGGTCGTCTTCACCGGCAGCCACGAGAACGCGATGCTGGCGCTGTCGCAGGGCACGGTCGACGTTGCCGCCAACCAGTGGACCAGCGACGACGATTCCACGCTGGCGCAGATGCTGACCAAGGGCATGCTGAAGAATGCCGACGGCTCGGCGATGAAGAAGGACGACTTCCGTATCATCCATAAGTCGGCGCCGATCATCAATGGCCCCTATGCCTACAATTCCGACCTGCCGGAAGACGCCAAGGCCGCTATCGCCAAGGCGTTCTTCGACGCGCCGGCCAAGGACAAGGCCGCGTTCGACCGCCTCTCCGACGGCCAGAAGAAGGGCTTTCATCCCGCCACCACCAAGGACTGGGATGGCACGATCGAGCTGATCAAGTTCGTCGATGCGCTGCGTAAAAAGAAGGCGTCCTGATCTCAGGGCGATGTAACTGGAGCCGGGTCCATGGACCCGGCCCTTTCTTTGACGGAACTTATCTCAGGCCGATGACAACAGCGGTTTCGATCCTCCCCGAGCAGCAGCTTGCCGTGCTCAACGCCGCCTATCGCCAGGCGGTCGGGCGCAGGCGGCTCCGCCTGCTGTTGGGGATCGCGGTCTTCGCCGCCGCGCTGGTTCTCGCGGGAATCGGCGCGGAAGTGAATCTGCGCACGCTGTTCACCTATTTCGGCAATTTCGTCAGCTATTTCGACCGCATCCTCACGCTCGACAACGGCCAGCGCGTCTGGACCGATGTCGGCGAGTGGCTCTGGGGCTGGCGCAAATGGCTGAAGATGCTGGGCGAGACGCTGCTGATCTCCTATGTCGGCACGCTGATCGGCGCGACCTTGGCATTTTGCCTGAACTTCTTCGCCGCTGAAAACACGTCGCCCGCACCCTGGCTGCGCTTCGTCGTCCGGCGCCTGCTCGAGTTCGCCCGCACCGTTCCGGGCATCGTCTTCGCGCTGATCTTCGTGATCGCCTTCGGGCTCGGACCGATGGCGGGCGTGCTCGCGATCGCGATCCACTCCACCGGCGCGCTCGGAAAGCTGTTCTCGGAAATCGTCGAGAACGCCGACATGAAGCCGGTCGAAGGCATTCGCTCGACCGGCGCGAGCTGGCTGTCCTGCATGCGGTTCGCCGTCGTGCCGCAGGTGACCGCGGGCTATGCCAGCTATGCACTGCTGCGCTTCGAGATCAACGTCCGTGAAGCCTCCGTGATGGGCTTCGTCGGTGCCGGCGGCATCGGCCAGGAGCTCGTCGTCGCGATCCGAAAATTCTACTACTCAGACGTCAGCGCGATCCTGCTGACCATCATCGTCACCGTGTTCATCATCGACATCAGCACCGGCTGGCTGCGCGGCCGTCTGTTCGGCAAGGAGGCGCGGACGTGACGAGGCGGCAAGCGGTCGACACGCGAGAGCTTCGTGCGCGCTATCCCGATGTGTTCGACCGTCCGGCCTCGGCGCGGCTTGCCACACCGGCGATGATCGTCGCGGCGTTCGCGATCCTCATTTACGGCCTGGTCGATCTCGACTTCTCGCCGTCGCGCTTCTTCGCAGGCCTCAGCCAGCTCGGCTGGATCACCTTGATGATGATCCCGCCTGACCCCGGATCGTCGCTCCCGATCTATCTGAAGGCGCTCGGCGAGACGCTGTCGATCGCGCTGCTCGGCACGACGCTGGCGGCGGTATTCGCGCTTCCGGTCAGCCTGCTCGCGGCGCGCAACGTGGTGCCGTCGAAGCTGTTGCGCTTTCCCGTCCGCCGCGTCCTGGATTCGATCCGCGGCGTCGACACGCTGATCTGGGCGCTGGTGTGGATCAACGTCGTCGGGCTTGGCCCGTTCGCCGGCGTGCTCGCCATTGCGGTGTCGGATTTCGGCGCCTTCGGAAAGCTGTTCTCGGAGGCGATCGAGGCCGCCGACCAGAAGCAGGTCGAGGGCATCCGCGCCTCCGGCGGCAGCCCGCTGCACGAGATCCGCTTCGGCCTGTTGCCGCAGGTCCTGCCCGTGATCGCCGGGCAGGTGCTCTATTTCATCGAATCCAACACCCGCTCGGCCACCATCATCGGCATCGTCGGCGCCGGCGGCATTGGCCTCCAACTCGCCGAGCAGATCCGCGTGCTGGAATGGCAGAAGGTGTCGTTCCTGATCCTGATGATCCTGGTCGCGGTCGCCGCGATCGATTTCATCTCGGGCAAGCTGCGCTTTGCGATCATTGGGCGAAGGGCTGTCGCCTGATCACAGGTGCCGCAGGGTGGGCAAAGCGCAGCGTGCCCACCATTTTTAACAATCGAGAAAGATCGTGGGCACGGCGCGAAGTGCGCCTTTGCCCACCCTACGGCTCCGGTTTCTTGGAGAGAGCCCCTTACGACTCCACCAGAAACTCCACGCGCTCCGCCGCAAAGCGCGAATGCTTGGTCACCAGCGGCTTGCCCTGCAGATCGTGGTCGGTCGCATCGACCACCAGGATCGGCCGTCCGAGCGCGAGATCGAGCCGGGCCGCGTCGGTGGCGTCGACTATACCGGCGGTGATCCGGGTCGCGCCGCGGCGATAGTCGCGGACGCCGTAATGTTCCAGCAGCTTCGTCATCGAGCGCGTCGCCGCGAACACGGCGCCGGCACCCGGAAACAATTCCGCAGACAGCCAGGTGGTGGAGACGCAGATCGGCGTGCGGTCGGCAAGGCGAATCGCCTCGATCCGCACCAGCGGCGCGCCGGCCTTCAGGCCGAGCTCGCGTGCCAGCTCACGGGTCGCGACATCGTCCGTCGCCTCGATCAACTGCCCGCGCGGCTCGCGGCCGCCGGCGCCGACGATCTCGGAGAAGCGGGTGCGCGAGCGCAAGGGATAGGCGAGCTTCTGCGCTTCGACATAAGTTCCGCTGCCGCGCTCGGCGCGCACGAGGCCGCGCTCGGCAAGGGCCGCCAGCGCGCGCCGCACGGTGTGGCGGTTCACCCGATAGGTTTCGGCGATCTCCATCTCGCCCGGCAATTTGTCGCCAGCCGCGAAACGGCCGTCGGCGATGCCGCGCTCGATGCCGTCGGCAACGAGGCGCCATAGCGCGACGCCAGACGACGCAGTGTCTTGCATGCTCATATCGCCGGCCAGCCTAGCCCAGAAATCACAGCTTTGTCACGAAACAGTCATGGCGCTCCCGTATGAAGTTGTCTATTATAATAGACAACTTCGATGCGGCAAGTTCTGTCAAAGGTTCGGTGGATCAGGTGACCCAGCACAACAACCAGCAAGCCCAGCGCCAGGCCGCCATGGCCGTGCTGGCGCACGCGGAGGCGGGCGAGATCGCCGCCCGCCTCCGCAACTTGGCTGTCCCGGCCCATCAGGATTTGCGCGCGCCCGAAAACGGCCTCGTCATGCTGCGCGGCCGGGTCGGTGGCGACGGCGCGCCGTTCAATCTCGGTGAAGCCACGGTGTCGCGCGCCGCGGTCCGGCTGGCGAGCGGCGAGGTCGGCTTCGGCTACACGCTCGGGCGCGACGGTGAGAAGGCGCGGCTGATCGCGCTGTGCGATGCGCTGGTGCAGTCGAGGGATTTCGGCGGAGCGGTGGAGCGGGACGTTATCGCCCCGTTGCGTGAGCAGCTTATGGCTGGCCGCGCGCAGGCAGCGGCCGAGACCGCTGCAACGAAGGTTGATTTCTACACCATGGTGCGCGGTGAGGGGTGAGATCATGACCACGATTGCGGAACTGCCGCCGGGCTTCGCCGACAAGGTGCTGTCGGCGCAATCGACCTTTCGCTCGGTCATGGACGCGATGGCGCGGCCCGGGTCGGTCCAGCGCATCGTGCCGGGCGCGGGGACGCCCGACAGGATGATGCGCGGCACGGCCGCGATCGCGCTGACGCTGTTCGACCACGACACGCCGCTCTGGCTCGACGCGCGGATGTCGGAGAGCCCGGACGTGGTGAAATGGCTGAAGTTCCACACCGGCGCGCCGGTGGTGCAGGATTCCTCCATCGCGAGTTTTGCGCTGATCAGTGACGGCGGTGCGCTGCCGCCGCTCGAACGCTTCGCGCTCGGGACCAGCGAATATCCGGATCGGTCCACCACGGTGATCTTCCAGGTCGATAGCCTCGACGCAGGGCGCAGTTTCGAGCTGCGTGGCCCCGGCATCGACGGCGTCGCCATGCTCAATGCCGCGATCAGACCTTTCGATTTGTTCGAGCGTCTGCGTGTCAACGAGGCGCTGTTTCCGCGCGGCACCGATGTGGTGCTGGTCGCCGATGACGCCGTGGTCGCGATCCCTCGCACCACGCGTATCGTGAGCAAGGGAAGCTAGAAGCATGTATGTCGCAGTCAAAGGCGGCGAACGCGCCATCGAGAACGCCCATCGCCTGCTCGCAGATAAGCGGCGCGGCGACCGAGGCGTTCCGGAGGTCACGCTCGACCAGATCTCGGAACAGCTTGGGCTCGCCGTCGACCGCGTCATGAGCGAAGGCTCGCTCTATGACCGCGAGCTCGCGGCGCTCGCGATCAAGCAGGCGCGCGGCGATCTGATCGAGGCGATCTTCCTGGTTCGCGCCTTCCGCGCCACGATGCCGCGTTTCGGCGCGAGCGAGCCGGTCGACACCGGTGCGATGCGCGTGCAGCGGCGGGTGTCCTCGACCTTCAAGGACATTCCCGGCGGGCAGATCCTCGGACCGACCTTCGACTATACCCACCGCCTGCTCGATCCCGCGCTCGCCGAAGGCTTCGTGCCGGAGGCGCCCGCAACGGCGGAAGCGTCAACGGCGCCGACCCCGCGCGTGACCGACATTCTCGGTCGCGACGGGCTGATCGAATCCTCGCCGCAGGCCGAGGACGGCGCCAGCGTCGGCGATCTCACCCGCGAGCCGCTGAACTTCCCGGCGGATCGTGATTTGCGCCTGCAAAACCTGGCGCGCGGCGACGAAGGTTTCCTGCTGGCGATGGGCTATTCCACCCAGCGCGGCTATGGCCGCAACCATCCTTTCGCCGGCGAGATTCGCTTCGGCGAGGTCGAGGTGGAATTTTCGGCGGAAGACGTCGGCTTCGCCGTGCCGCTCGGCTCGATTGAGCTCACCGAGTGCCAGATGGTCAACCAGTTCAAGGGCTCCGCGACCGAAGCGCCATGCTTCACCCGCGGCTATGGCCTCGCCTTCGGCCAGAGCGAGCGCAAGACCATGTCGATGGCCCTGGTCGACCGCGCGCTGCGCGCCCGCGAGCTCGGCGAGGAGGCACTCGCCCCGGCGCAAGATGAAGAATTCGTGATGTCGCATTCGGACAACGTCCAGGCCACCGGCTTCGTCGAGCATCTGAAGCTGCCGCATTACGTCGACTTCCAGTCCGAGCTCGGCCTGCTCCGCAAGCTGCGCAAGGAATTCACTGACGCCCAGGCGCCTGACGCCATGAAGGAGGCCGCGGAATGAACGCGCCTGCCTACAACTTCGCCTATCTCGACGAGCAGACCAAGCGGATGATCCGCCGCGCGATCCTGAAGGCGATCGCTATTCCCGGCTATCAGGTGCCGTTCGCCAGCCGCGAGATGCCGATGCCCTATGGCTGGGGCACCGGTGGCGTGCAGGTCACAGCTGCGATCCTCGGCCCCGCCGACGTGCTGAAGGTGATCGATCAAGGCTCCGACGACACCACCAACGCGATCTCGATCCGAAAATTCTTCGCCAAGACCGCCGGCGTTGCCACCACGACGGCGACGGAGGAGGCGACCGTGATCCAGACCCGTCACCGCATCCCGGAGGCGACGCTGCACGCAAACCAGGTGCTGGTCTATCAGGTGCCGATCCCGGAGCCGTTGCGTTTCCTCGAGCCGCGCGAGACCGAGACGCGGCGCATGCATGCGCTGGCCGAATACGGCCTGATGCATGTGAAGCTCTATGAGGACATCGCCCGCTTCGGCCACATCGCCACCGCCTACGCCTATCCGGTCAAGGTCAACGCGCGCTACGTGATGGATCCGTCGCCGACGCCGAAATTCGACAATCCCAAGATGGACAATTGCCCGGCGCTGCAGCTGTTCGGCGCCGGCCGCGAGAAGCGCATCTATGCGATCCCGCCTTACACGAAGGTGGTGTCGCTCGATTTCGAGGACCATCCGTTCGAGCCCTATCGCTTCAACGCGCCCTGCGCGCTGTGCGGCGCGGAGAATTCCTATCTCGACGAGATCGTCACCGACGACAAGGGCGGACGGATGTTCGTGTGCTCGGACACCGACTATTGCGAGAGCCGCCAGGCCGCCGGCCATCACGGCAGCCTCAGCGCCGCGCCGTACAAGGAGAAGGCGCAAGGAGGCACCAATGGTTGACCAGGCCGCGCTCGAAAACGACCAGCCGCTGCTGGTCGCGACCTCCCTCAGCAAATCCTTCGGCCGCATCGCCGCGTGCCGCGACGTCTCCTTCGCACTCTATCCCGGCGAGGTGCTGGCGATCGTCGGCGAATCAGGTTCGGGCAAGTCGACGCTGCTTCAACTCCTGTCGGGCCAGCTCGCGGCCAGCGGCGGCCATGTGTCCTATCGGATGCGCGACGGTGTCGCCCGCGATCTCGCCTCGCTCGGCGAAGCCGAGCGGCGCTTCCTGTACCGCACCGACTGGGGTTTTGTGCATCAGGATCCCGCCCAGGGCCTGCGCATGGCGGTCTCGGCCGGCGCCAATGTCGGCGAGCGGCTGATGGCGGTGGGCTGGAATCACTATGGCCGCATCCGCGAGACCGCGTCCGACTGGCTGACCCGTGTCGAGATCGACACCGCCCGCATCGACGATGCACCGCGCACCTATTCCGGCGGCATGCGCCAGCGCCTCCAGATCGCGCGCAACCTCGTCACCGAGCCGCGGCTGGTGTTCATGGACGAGCCGACCGGCGGCCTCGACGTGTCCGTGCAGGCGCGGCTGCTCGACCTGCTGCGCAGCCTCGTCGCCGAGCTGAACCTCGCCGTCATCATCGTCACCCACGATCTTGCGGTGGCACGATTGCTGTCGCACCGCGTGATGGTGATGAAGGGCGGCCGCGTCATCGAAACCGGTCTCACCGACCAGGTGCTCGACGATCCGCGCGAGCCCTATACGCAACTCCTCGTCTCCTCGATCCTGCCGCCATGAACCTTTCAATATGAGTTTTCCAATGACCGCCATGATCGACATCACTGATGCCAATAAGACCTTCACCATGCACCTGCAGGGAGGCATCGAATTGCCTGTCGTCAGCGGCGTGACCTTCCAGGTCAACGCGAGCGAATGCGTCGTGCTGTCGGGACCATCAGGCGCCGGCAAGTCCTCGATCCTGAAAATGGTCTTCGGCAATTACCGTTGCGACTCCGGCCGCATCGGCATTCGCCACCGCGGCGCAGTGATTGATCTCGCCAGCGCCGAGCCGCGGCAGATCCTCAACGTCCGCCGCTCGACCATCGGCTATGTCAGCCAGTTCCTGCGCGCGGTGCCGCGCGTGGCCACCATCGACGTCGTCGCCGAGCCGCTGATCGTGAACGGAATGCCACGCACTGATGCGCAGCAGCGCGCAGGTAACCTGCTGCGGCGCCTCAACATTCCCGAGCGGCTCTGGCAGCTTCCGCCCGCGACCTTCTCCGGCGGCGAGCAGCAGCGCGTCAACATCGCGCGCGGCTTCATCTCGGATTTGCCGATCCTGCTGCTGGACGAGCCGACCGCCTCGCTGGATGCCGCCAACCGCGCCGTCGTGGTCGAGCTGGTCGCCGAGAAGAAACGCCAGGGCGTCGCCATGGTCGCCATTGTCCATGACGACGAAATCCGTCATCTGATTGCCGACCGCATCGTCGACGTCACCAGCTTTGCCGCCGCGGCCTGAGGGAAATGGAAATGAACGCCAAGCCGAAGGACATTGTGATCGCCAACGCCAGGATCGTGCTGGCTGACCGGGTGATCGAGCAAGGCTGGCTCGCTCTTGCCGACGGGCGCATCGCCGAGATCGGCGAGGGTAGGGCGCCTGCGGGTGCCGAGGATGCCGGCGGCGATTTGATCATGCCGGGCCTGATCGAGCTGCACACCGACCATCTCGAAGCCCATTACGTGCCGCGGCCAAAGGTGTTCTGGAATCCGGTTGCCGCCGTCATCTCCTACGACGGCCAACTCGCGACTTCGGGCATCACCACCGTGTTCGATTCGCTCCGGGTCTGGCGCGAGGACGGTGCCGAGGAGGTCGACGGCCGCGCCGGCGTGCTCGCCGCCGCGATCACGACCGCGCGCGACGCCAGCCTGCTGCGCGCCGATCACTTCCTGCATCTGCGCTGCGAGATCCCGATGCCGAGCGTGGTCGAGGAAGCCAAGGAGCTGATCGACCGTCCCGACGTCAAGCTGATGTCGCTGATGGACCACACGCCCGGCCAGCGCCAGTTCCGTGACGAGGTCAAGCTGCGCGACTATTACCGCGGCAAGGGCGGCGGCAAGACCGATGCCGAGCTCGACGAGCTGTTCGCAAAGCGCTTCGAGTATCAGAAGCTCTATGCCGCGACCAACATGCGCGAGATCGTGTCGCTGGCGCATCAGTACAAGATCCCGCTGGCGAGCCACGACGACACCACTGAGGAGAACGTCGCGGACGCGGTGCGTGACCGCGTCTCGGTGGCGGAGTTCCCGACCACGCTGGAAGCCGCGCGCGGTCTGCACCAGGCCGGCATCGACATTCTCATGGGCGCGCCGAACGTCGTGCGCGGCGGCTCGCATTCCGGCAACATCGCCGCGGTCGATCTCGCCCGCGAAGGACTGCTCGACATTCTGTCGTCGGACTACATCCCGTCGAGCCTCCTGATGGGGGCGCTGCAATTGCCCGAGCATGTCCCCGCCATCGGCCTTCCCGCGGCAATCCGCACCGTGACCAAGGCACCGGCGGAGGCAGTTGGCCTCACCGACCGCGGCGAGGTCGCGATCGGCAAGCGCGCCGACCTCATTCGCGTGCATGTCGCGGGCCACGTTCCCGTCGTCCGCAGCGTCTGGCGCGAAGGAAGCCGTGTCGCATGAGCGAGAGCGCAACCACGGCGGGCGAGCAGACCGGCGCGATCGGGCCCGGACGGCTCGTGCTGGTGGTCGGTCCTAGCGGCGCCGGCAAGGACACGCTGCTGCGGCTCGCGCAGGCGGCCTGCGCTGACGATCACGACATTGTCTTCCCGCGCCGCATCGTGACGCGTGAATCCTCCGCCGACGAAGACAATGTCGCGCTCGGTCCCGACGAATTCCGCCGCGCGTGCGAGCATGCCGATTTCGCCGTGCATTGGGACGCGCACGGGCATTCCTACGCGCTGCCGCTCGACATCAACGACGATATCCGCGCCGGCCGCACGGTCGTCGCCAACGTCTCGCGCACCGTGATCGGCGCGCTGCGCCAGGCCTACGCTGAAATCGTGGTGGTTGCGATCACGGCGCCGCCGGATGTGCTGGCCGCGCGGCTGGCTGCGCGCGCGCGACAAAGCGACGGCAACATCGCCGAGCGCCTCACCCGCAGCGTCGACGACAGGTCGGCGCAGGCGGACATCACCATCCTCAATGCCGGCAGCGCGGACTATCATGCCCGCCAGCTCGTGCGCGTGATCAGGAATGAGGGCGGGCACGATTAGCCAGTACAGCAAGGAGAACGGAATGTCGGTGATTGAAACGATCGAACAGCTGGAGGCCATCTACGGCGCCACCAACGACGCCTCGACCGTGAAAGTCGCCGACCACGTCACCCCGCTCTACCGCGTCTTCATCGAGAAGGCGCCGTTCGCCGCGCTTGCCACCATCGGCCCCGAGGGCATCGACTGCTCGCCGCGTGGTGATTTGCCCGGCTTCGTCCGTATCCACGATCCCAAGACGCTGATGCTGCCGGATCGCCGCGGCAACAACCGGGTCGATTCCCTGCGCAACATCGTGCGCGATCCCAGGGCGTCGTTGATGTTCCTGATCCCCGGCTCCGGCAATGCGGTGCGTGCCAACGGCCGCGCCCATCTCTCGATCGATCCGGAGCTGCTGGCATCGTTCAAGGTCGAGGGCAAGGCGCCGCGCAGCGTCATGGTGATGAAGGTCGACGAAATCTACTTCCAGTGCGCCCGCGCCATCGTCCGCTCTGACCTCTGGAATCCCGATAAGCGCATCGATCCCAAGACGCTGCCGACGCCCGGCCAGATCCTCGCCGAGATGAGCGACAACAAGGTCGGCGGCGCGGAGTACGATCGCATCTGGCCCGAGCGCGCCGCCGCGACGATGTGGTGAGAACTTTCTTGCCCTCTCCCCTTGTGGGAGAGGGTGGCTCGCCGCATAGCGGCGAGACGGGTGAGGGGGTTCTCTCCGCGCGCTAGTCTCGCTCATTTGAACCTGCGGAACGAACCCCTCATCCGGCGCTTCGCGCCACCTTCTCCCACAAGGGGAGAAGGAAGAGGAGCGAGCCGCGCGAGATAAATCCGGCTGCCACCGCTCACCGTGGGAGAAGCGCTCCAGCGCGCTCACGGCAAATATGGATGGCCATTTCATTGACCTGACGCGCCAATCGCTTGATATTCGGAGCCTCGAAACTGCTCTCCGAGCTTGAAGCCGCGACATGAAAACCGAACACCAGCGCAATCCCGATGACATGCAAGCCTGCATGACGCGGCGCTGTGTCTCGGTCGCAACCGGCGCCTGTTGTTGTTGCTGACGGCCTTCTAGCAACTCCCGCACGAAGAATCTTCAGACAGGAGCGCCGGAATTCCGGCGAACGAGCAGTCATGTCCCACACCCAGTCGAACGCCTACATCATCGAGATCCACGACCGTGCCGCGGGCATCGTCACGAGGGATGCCCGCGGCTTCCGCTTCTTCTCCTCCGAGCGCCTGTTCGACAGTCTCGAAGGCCGTCAGTTCCGCTCGGCGCGCGAAGCCGAGCGCGCGGCGCGGGCCGTGTTCTCGGAGCGTCGCAATCGCCTGAGCTGATCAGCTCCGGCGGCGTGCCCTGGTGCGGGCCGCTTTCTTCGCGGCAGCGGAGCGGGTCTTGGCGCCCTTGGTCTGGCTCGCCTTCCGCGCGGCAGCTGAACGCGACGCCGCGGTTCGCCGGTTTGCGGCTCGCTTGCTCTGTTTCGACAGCGCGCTGCGGGATGCGGTGGAGCGCGGCTCCTTCTTCAGGACCTTCTCGACGGCGCGCGACACCTTAGGCCGGCGCTTCGGCGTGCGTTTGCCTTGGCCGACCTCGTAAGCATATTTGGCGCTGCGGCGTGTCGATGCCTTGGTTCGCCCCTTGCGCGGCGGCGGCAGATCGACGCCGGCGCGGCGTGCCTCGGACAGGCCGATCGCGATGGCCTGCTTGGTCGACCGCGCGCCGTGCCTGCCCTTCCGGATCCTGTCGATCTCGTCCTTGACGAATTCGCCGGCCTGCGTGCTTGCCGATTTGCCCGCGCGCTTGTCCTGCTTCGCTTTGCGGATCACTTCTTGTCTTGGCATGGGGTGAGCTCCCTCTGGAAATGACAGGGATATCTCACCGCAACGCGCCGGATGATCGATTGATCCTTCTCAGTTCCGCAAGGCCGCCAGCAGTTCGTCCGGCCGCTCGGCCATGATCATGTGGCCGGCACCCGGTACCACGACCGTCTTCGCATGCGGGATCGCAGCGGCAAGCGCCTTGCCTGCCTTCGCCGGGGTCATCATGTCCCGTTCGCCGAGAATGAGGGCCGTGGGCACTTTGACAGTCGCCGCTGCGGTCAGCGCATTCGCGTAAGCATTGCAGGCCGACAGATCCCTGAACAGCACGCCAGGCTCGCAAGACCTCAGCACCGCCTGCGCGCCGCCATGCATCCACAGGCCCGGCGCAAGACTGCCGCCGAGCTCGGCGTTGAATCCGAGGCCCCAGATCGAGACCATGTCGTTGGCATCCTGCGAGTTGGCCTCGGCGGCCTTCAGCAGATCCGGGCCGACCGTCATGGTCGCGGCGGTGCCGATCAGGCTCAGCGCGGAGACCTTGTCGGGATGCCGCGCGGCGGTCTCCAGGGAGATCAGTGATCCCATGGAATGGCCGATCAGATGCGCCTTCGCAGCTCCTGCCGCATCGAGCAGTGCCGCGGTCCAGTCGGCCATCTCGGCGATGCTGCCGAGCGAAGGCCCGCTAGAGCGGCCGTGACCGGGCAGGTCCGGCGCCAGCACGGAAAAACCGTGATGGGCAAACCAGCGCGTGTGCAGCGCCCAGGTCGAATGGTCAAAGCCGGCGCCGTGGAGGAAGACGACCGCGGGCAGGGACTTGTCGAAGTCGCGGCCGCCGGTCGCGACGAACACCTCGGTCCCGTTGACGGAAAGCTTCATGATGTCAGACCTTCTGCGAGATGCGCAGCGCCTGCGCGAGATCGTCGATGATGTCGCTTGCTGTCTCGATGCCGACCGACAGCCGCACCAGCTCCTCGCCGATGCCGGCCGCCTTGAGCTGCTCGGCGTCCATCTGCTGATGCGTGGTCGATGCCGGGTGGATCACCAGTGTCTTGGCATCGCCGACATTGGCGAGGTGGCTGATCATGCGCAGCGATTCGATGAACTTGCGCCCCGCAGGGCGGCCGCCCTTGATGCCGAAGGAGATGATCGAGCCGGCGCCGCGCGGCAGCAGCTGTTTGGCGAGCTGATAGTCCGTGTGAGTCTCCAGCGAGGGATGCAGCACCCAGTCGACGGCTTTGTTGGATTTGAGTGCTTCCAGCACGAGATGCGTGTTCTGCATGTGACGGTCCATGCGCACGCCCAGCGTCTCGACGCCCTGCAACAGCTGGAACGCGTTGGTCGGCGACAGGCAGGCGCCGAAATCGCGCAGGCCCTCGGTGCGCGCGCGCATGATGAAGGCGGCGGTGCCGAACTGCTCGTCGAAGACGATGCCGTGATAGCCGCCATAGGGCTCGGTCAGCACGCCGAACTTGCCGGATGCGCGCCAGTCGAAGCGGCCGCCGTCGACGATGGCGCCGCCGATCGCGATGCCGTGGCCGCCGATCCATTTGGTCGCCGAATGCATCACGATGTCGGCGCCAAGCTCGACGGGCCGGCTGAGATAGGGCGTGGCAAAGGTGTTGTCGATCAGCAGCGGAATTTTTGCGTCATGTGCGATCTGAGCGACCTTGGGAATGTCCAGTACTTCCAGCCCGGGATTGCCGATGGTCTCGCCGATCACGAGCTTGGTGTTCGGCTTGATCGCTGCGCGGAACGCATCGAGATCGCGCGGCTTCACAAAGCTAGTGGTGATGCCGAAGCGCGGCAGCGTGTGCGCCAGCAGGTTGATGGTGCCGCCATAGAGCGAGCTCGACGCCACGATGTGATCGCCGGCGCTCAGCAGCGTCGCGATCGCCAGATGCAGCGCGGCCATGCCGCTCGCGGTGCAGATCGCGCCGACGCCGCCCTCCAGCGCGGCGAGCCGCTCCTCCAGCACGCCAGTGGTCGGGTTGGAGATGCGCGTATAGATGTGGCCGGCGCGCTCCAGGTTGAACAGCGCCGCGGCGTGGTCGGAATCCTGGAACACGTAGGACGTGGTCTGGTAGATCGGCACCGCGCGGGCTCCGGTCACGGGATCCGGATGCTGGCCCGCATGCAGGCTCAGGGTCTCGAAGGCAGGCGGTTTTGGCGCGGGCATGCGGGGGCCTCGTTGGTCGGTCGGCGGAGGGGGCGTTGTGCCATAAAATCGCGCACGAAGTCAGCCCATTGACTCTCCACAAGAGGTCGTCATGCCCGGGCCTCCAGGTTCTTTGTACTAGGGAGAAAGACGTGGATGGCCGGGACAAGCCCGGCCATGACGCTGTAGCAGCATGCGCGCACCCAACTTCTACCGTCCGCGCCTAACCCCCGATCGCCTGCTCAATACTCCGCGCCTCCCGCAGCAAAATCTCCGCGACCTCCTGCTCGCGGCGGGGGCCGAGCCTCGTCCGAACCGCGGAGACGGTGATGGCCGCGGCCGGCCGACCATCCGGGGTCTTGATCCAGGTCGAGATCGATTTCGTGCCCTGCACGAGGCCGATCTCCCTCAGGCCATATCCCAGCCGTCGCGCGGCGGTGACCTCGCCGAGGACCGTCGCCACATCGGTCTTGTAAGCCTCGAACCTCTTCTCGTTGGCTGCGACGATCTTTCGCGCGTCTTGCGCCGGCATCGCGGCGAGGATGGCGACGCCCGCACTGGAGACGCCGAGCGGCCGGCGCGCGCCGATCTCGATCGACAGCACCTGGATCGGATAGATTCCGATCCTGCGATCGACGCACAGCGTGTCGTTGCCGGTGCGCACCGTCAGGAACAGCGTGTCGCCGATCTCGGTGGAGGCACGTTGCAGCGATGGATTGGCGGCGATCAGCAGCCGCGACGGCCGCGGCCGTGCCAGCGCCAGCTCCGGCACCTGGTTGCCGATCGCGTAGCGGCCGGTCCGCTCGTGCCGCTCGACGATGCCTTCCTCGATCAGCACGTGGATGATGCGGTGCACGGTCGGACGGGTGAGGCCGGTCGCCCGGATCACCTCGGCCAATGGCACACCGTCCTCGCGGCCTGCGGCAAGAATGCGTAGCACGGCGAGCGCGCGCCGGATCGCCTGCGCGCCTTGTCGCGGTGATGTCGCGTTGCGGGCGATTCGCGTCTTGTCCATAATATGGACAAGAACGCCACAATTCACTCGACAGGGCAAGCGCGCATCTGAAGATGCGCCCCGATCGGTCGCCGTGCGCATCGCCGCACGCGACATGGAATTGGAAGCGCTGCCGGGAGGTTAACATGAGATTAATCTGGATTGCCATAGCTGCCGCCACCGCGATGCTGGCAGGGCCCGCGTCGGGCCAGCAATGGCCGGCCCGCAGCGTCAAGCTGATCGTGCCTTATCCGGCCGGCGGCAATGTTGACAGCGCCGCGCGCATCGTCGCCGACAAGCTTCAGGAAAAGCTCGGCCAGCCCTTCATCATCGAGAACAAGGCCGGCGCCGGCGGCATGATCGCGGGCGAGGCTTTCGCGAAGTCCGCGCCCGACGGCTACACGCTGTTCGTCGGCGCCAATGGTCCGGTGCTGTTCGCAACCGAGATCAACAAGCGTGAAGCCTATAACTGGAAAAAAGACTTCATGCCGATCTCGACCATCTCGATGACGCCGCTGGTGCTCGAGGTGCATCCGTCGGTGCAGGCGACCACGCTGAAGGAATTCCTCGATCTCGCCAAGCGCGAGCCCGGCAAGTTGACCATGGCCTCGCCCGGCCCCGGCACCACCAACCATCTGCTCAGCGAGCTGATGCAGTCGAACCTCGAGCTGCAATGGGTCACCGCGCATTACCGCGGCAATGCGCCGGCGATCAACGATCTGCTCGGCGGCCAGGTGCAGTTCGCATTTGACCAGCTGACGGTCAGCCTTCAGCACATCAAGGCCGGCCTGTTCCGCGCGCTTGCCGTCACCAGCCCGCACCGGCTGAAGTCGCTGCCTGACGTGCCGACATTTGCCGAGCTCGGCTACAAGGACTTTGATGGCCAGACCTTCACCGGCCTGTTCGCGCCTGCCGGCACACCGGCGCCGATCGTGGACAAGCTGCACGAGACGCTGGTTGCGATCCTGAAGGATCCTGCCGTGGTCGACAAATTCGAAAAGCTTGGCGGCGAAGCCACGCCGATGACGCCCGACGAGTTTAGGGCATATCTCGAGCGCGAGGACGCCAAGTGGATTCCCGTCGTGCGCAAGGCCAACATCAGGGCGGATTGATCGATGCGGATCGATCCCACCGAGCTCGGGGCCGAGCGCATCTACCGCCTGATGACCGGCATCGTGGTGCCGCGTCCGATCGCCTGGGTGACCAGCCTGTCGAGCAAGGGCGTGCTCAACCTCGCGCCGTTCAGCGCCTTCACCTTCGTCTCGCAGAAGCCGCCGATGCTGGCCATCAGCGTCGGCCGCAAGGGCGCCGACTACAAGGACACCGCGCACAACATCCTCGATACCGAGGAATACGTCATCCACATCGCGGATACCCCGCTGATGTCGGCGGTGCACGACTCATCGGTCGAGCATCCGCCTGAAATCAGCGAGGTCGAGCATCTCGGCCTGGAGACGATTCCGAGCGAGCGCATCAAGGTGCCGCGGCTCGCCGCCGCGCCGGCGGCGATGGAATGCCGGTTCCGGCAGTGCCTTGAATTCGGCGAGGCCAAGAGCCGGCTGATCGTCGGTGAGGTCGTGATGTTCCATTTGCGCGACGGCCTCGTGAACGACGGCAAGGTCGAGACCAAGGCGCTCGACCCGATCGCGCGCATCGGCGGTCCCCGTTACGCCCGCCTCGGCGAGATCGTGACGCTGAACACCGTATTTCAGACGCCCAAATCGAAAGACTGAGCGCGCCGCCAGCCGCGCTGCCCGACACAAATTGGAGAACGACCATGCGACTCCTAAGCTATCTCGTGGACGGAGAGCCGCGTTACGGCGCGGCCGTCGAAGGCGGTGTGATCGATCTGACCAGGCGGATCGGCCGCGACTTCTCCGACGTGAAGGCGCTGATCGCGGCCAACGCGCTGTCCGATGCGCAGGAGGCAGTGGCCGGACAAAAGCCGGACTATGCGCTCGACGATCTCGTCCTGCTGCCGCCGGTGCTAGCGCCGGAAAAGCTCTGGTGCATCGGCGTCAACTACGCCGAGCGCAATGCCGAGTACAAGGACAATTCGGACCTGCCCAAATATCCGAGCCTGTTCGTGCGCAGCATGTCGTCGATGACCGGCTCCGGCCAGCCGCTGGAGAAGCCCAAGGTTTCGGACCAGCTCGACTATGAAGGCGAGCTCGTCATCGTGATCGGGCAGGGCGGCCGCCATATTCCGCGCGAGAAGGCATGGTCGCACATCTTCGGCATGACCTTGTGTAACGAGGGCACCATTCGCGACTGGCTGCGTCACGGCAAGTTCAATGTCACCCAAGGCAAGAATTTCGATCGCTCCGGCAGCATCGGCCCGTGCATCGTCACGTCGGACGAGCTCGACCCGCGCGGCCCGCACGACATCACCACGCGCGTCAACGGCGAGGTGCGGCAGCAGGATACGACCGAGCGGCTGATGTTCCCGTTCGATTATCTGATCTCCTATCTTTCGACTTTCGCGACGCTGAAGCCCGGCGACATGATCGTGACGGGCACGCCGACGGGGGCGGGCGTTCGCTTCGATCCGCCGCGCTGGCTGAAGGTTGGCGACCTCGTCGAGGTCGAGTCCAGCCGCATCGGCGTGCTGCGCAACACCGTCGCCGCGGAGCAGTAAACCATGCTGGATGCCACCACGATCGAACGGCTTGCCGCGCGCCTGGATGAAGCCGAGCGCACCAAGACGCTGATCCCGATGTTCACGAAGGAATATCCTGATTTCAGCATCGAGGATGCCTACGCCGTTCAGCGCGCCTGGACCAAGCTGCAGCTTGGCCGCGGCCGTGTCATCAAGGGCCACAAGATCGGCCTGACCTCGAAAGCGATGCAGAACGCGGTCGGTATCTCCGAGCCCGATTACGGCGTGCTGTTCGCCGACATGTTCTATGCCGACGCCACGCCTGTTCCGTTCGACCGTTTCCACGCGCCGCGGATCGAGGTCGAGCTCGCCTTCGTCCTGAAGGCGCCGTTGCGCGGACCCGACTGCACCATCTTCGACGTGCTCAACGCCACCGACTACGTCACGCCGGCTCTGGAGATTCTTGAAACACGCATGCACCGCGTCGATCCCGAGACCGGCAAGACGCGAAAGGTCATGGACACGATCTCGGACAACGCGGCGAATGCTGCACTCGTGCTCGGCGGCCGGCCGTTCCGCCCGCTTGATGCGGATTTGCGCTGGATCGGCGCGCTCTTGTTCCGCAACGGCGAGGTCGAGGAAACCGGGCTCGCGGCCGGTGTGCTCAATCACCCCGCCAACGGCATCGCCTGGCTCGCCAATCGCCTCGCGCCGCATGACGAGCATCTCGCCGCCGGCGAAGTCGTGCTGGCGGGATCGTTCACGCGGCCCGTCGACATCCGCCGCGGCGACACGTTCCATGCCGATTATGGCGCCTTCGGCTCGGTGTCGTGCCAGTTCGTCTGAACCAATAATAAAAGGGAGCGCACCATGAGTGGTCACACGCGGCGCAAGAGCATCCATATCGGCGGCTTCAAGCACGCCAACCCGATTCCGAACGCCTGCCGCATCGGCAATCTCGTGATGTCTGGCGTCATCCTCGGCCGCGATAACGCCGGCGTCATGCCGGAGAGTCTCGACGCCCAGTGCGCCAACATGTTCGCGCATATGAAGGCGACGGTGGAAGCCGCCGGCGGCACCACGGGCGACATCATCAAGATGACGGTGTGGCTGAAGGACCGCACGCAGCGCGGCCCGGTCAATGTCGAGTGGCTCAAGATGTTTCCGGACGAGCATTCGCGCCCGGCGCGTCACGCGCTGCCGATGGACAATATGGACGGCGGCGCGCTGGTGCAGTGCGACTTCACTGCCGTGATCGACTGAAGGAGTTTTGCGCATGCCGACCTATCTGCCGTTCGATCCCAATCCGCGCCGCCCGGTCAAGGCCCCGCCGCCAAAGACCGTCGACAGCCAGTTCCACGTGCTCGGGCCCATCGACAAATATCCGGAACGTCCCGGCGCCGCCTACCGCATGCCGACCGCGACCTGGGAGGCCGCGCTGCGCGTGCACAAGACGCTCGGCATCGAGCGCGGCATCATCGTGCAGACCACGACCTACGGTGCCGACCATGCCGTCGTGCTCGACGGCCTCGCCGCGATGGGCCCGAACTATCGCGGCTGCGCCAACGCGCTGGTATTCGCGGAGGCGAACGACGCCTATCTCGCCAAGCTGCATGATGCCGGCGTGCGTGGCGCGCGCTTCAGCTTTCGCCAGGAACTCGGCGCGGTATTGTCGGATGCCGATTTCGCCCGCGCGATCGCCCGCATCCGCGAGCTCGGCTGGTACGTCAAGATCCAGCCCGAGAAGGACGGCATCATGTCGAGCGTCGCCAAATACGAGAATCTCGACGTCCCCGTGCTGATCGATCACATGGCGCGCCCCGATCCGGAAGCCGGCAAGAACGATCCGAATTTGCGCAAGATGCTGGAGCTGCTGGCCAAGGGCAATTTCTGGGTGATGCTGTCGCTCGGCGAGAAGACCTCGAAGGCCGGCGCGCCCTACGACGACGTGATCCCGATCGCGCGCGCCTATATCGAGGCCGCCGTCGACCGCTGCGTCTGGGCCAGCGACTGGCCGCACCCGGTCTCCGTGAAGCAGCCGCCCAACGACGCCGATCTGCTCGAGCTGATGTACCGCTACGCGCCCGATCAGGCGGAGCTGGAGAAGATTCTCGTCCACAATCCGGCAAAGCTGTTCGGCTTTCCGGACTAGTCGGAGCATTCACGGTCGGGGGGCCGCATGTTGATCGTCTCGGCACGAAGGCTGCGTCGTCCGGTCTGGCGGGCAGCGCTGGCTTGCATCGCAAGTGTTGCCTCCACCGCAATCGCAGCAGCAAGCGACACCATCTCGCCCGTGACCGCGTGCGACCGGCTCCACCAGGAGTCCGGTCCGACGATGCGCGTCGGCGAGGCGCAGTCACGTCCGGCGGCCGGCGGGCTGGCCGCCCATTGCGAAGTGATCGCGTATCTTCACGAGCGAACCGGCGCCGACGGTCAGAAGTTTGCCATCGGCCTGCATCTCCGATTGCCGGACGCCTGGAACGGCCGCTTCGTGTTCCAGGGGCAGGGAGGCACGGACGGCGTCCTCGGCAACGGCGATGCGCAACCCGGCGGCGGCCAGCCGAGTGCGCTCAATCAGGGCTACGCGACGGTTACGACCGACGCCGGCCACAGCAACGCGCCGGGCCCGCTCGGCGGCGCCAGCTTCGGCCTCGATCCGCAGGCACGGATCGATTTCGGTTATCGCGCCGACGACGTCGTGACGCGGCAGGCGAAGCACTTCATCCAGGCCTATTACGGCCGCTTGCCAAAATACTCCTATTTCCTTGGCTGCTCCAACGGCGGGCGGCACGGCATGGTGATCACGCAGCGCTTCCCGGAGCATTTCGATGGCGTGGCAGCCGGCGCGCCGGCGTTTCGAATGCCCGAGAAGGGGCTCTCGGGCGCCGCGGTGACGCAAGGCTTTGCCGCGATCGCACCGAAGGCGCCGGACGGCCGCCCCATCCTGGCGCAGGCCTTGTCCCAGGCCGATATGGATTTGCTCTCCAAGGCGATCGTTCAGTCCTGTGATGCAGCCGACGGGCTTGCCGACGGCATCATCGACAATGTGCCGGCCTGTCGTTTTTCGCCGCGCACGCTGCAATGTACTGCGGAGAAGACCGCGAGCTGTCTCTCCGCCGCGCAGGTCGGCGCGCTCGAAAGCTATTTCCAGGGACCAACCACTGAACAAGGCCGCCGGATCTATGCGTCCTATCCCTATGATTCCGGCATTGTCACGGAGGGATGGCGGCGCTGGATTCTCGGCACGGCACCCGACAGCCGCGTCAACGCGTTCAACGTGTCCTTTGGCGCGACGCTGGCCTATCTCTACATGACCCCGCCCCACGCGCCGTTGGCGAACGAAGCGGAGGCCGTCTACGACTTCTATCGCTCCGTCGATGTGACGGAAGCCCACGCGAAAATCTTCGGCACGAGCGCGGCGATGCCGGAAAGTTCCGTGCAGACGATCTCGGCGAACTCAGTCGATCTCTCCGGCTTCCGTGCGCGGCGCGGCAAGCTGCTGCTCTATCACGGCGTCAGCGACCCCACGTTCTCGGCGCTGGATACGCTCGATTGGTACAAGCGGCTCACGAGTGTCGTGGGCGGAGAGCAGGAGACCGCCGACTTCGCCCGCCTCTTCCTCGTGCCCGGCATGAACCATTGTTCGGGAGGGCCCGCCACCGACAGCTTCGACGTGCTGACCCCGCTGGTGAACTGGGTCGAGCAGGGCCGCGCGCCTGAGCGCATCGAAGCTCGTGCGGGCGCGAAGACGCCCTGGCCGGACCGCAGCCGGCCGTTGTGCCCCTATCCGCGTCAGGCGCGCTATCTCGATACTGGCAGCATCGAGCAGGCCGAGAACTTCACCTGCGCAGCCCCATAGTTCGCCGCGACTCACGGCACGCAGGGCTCACGCCGCCGGCTGCTTCGCCAGCCGATCCCCCACCTGCGCCGCGATCTCGAACGAGCGCAGCCGCGCGGCGTGGTCGTAGATCTGGCCTGTGGCGATCAGCTCGTCCGCGCCGGTATCAGTGATCAGCGCCTTCAGCTTCGCTTCGACCACATCAGGGGACCCGACCGCGGAGCAGGACAGCGACTGGCCGACCATGGCCTTCTCCGCCGGCGACCACAGCGCATCCATGTCGTCCACCGGCGGCGGGAGGGGCCCCGGCGTGCCGCGGCGCAAGTTGATGAATGCCTGCTGCAGCGAAGAGAACATCCGCTGCGCCTCGGCGTCGCTATCGGCCGCGAACAAATTGACGCCGACCATCGCATAGGGCTTGTCGAGCTGCGCCGACGGCTCGAAGCGCGCGCGATATTCGCGCAGCGCCGGCATCATCATCTGCGGCGCGAAATGCGAGGCGAAGGCGAACGGCAGTCCGAGCATTGCGGCAAGCTGCGCGCCAAAGGTGCTCGATCCCAAAATCCACAGCGGCACCTTCGTTCCCATGCCGGGCACGGCGCGGATCGCCTGGTTCGGTTGAACGTCGCCGAGCAGCGCCTGCAGCTCCAGCACGTCATGCGGAAAATTCTCGGACGTGGTGGCAAGGTCGCGCCGCAGCGCCCGCGCGGTGAACTGGTCGGTGCCCGGCGCCCGCCCGAGCCCGAGATCGATCCGCCCGGGATAGAGCGATTCCAGCGTGCCGAACTGCTCGGCGATGACCAGCGGCGAATGGTTCGGCAGCATGATCCCGCCGGAGCCGACGCGGATCGTCTTCGTTCCGCCCGCGATATGCCCGATCACCACCGACGTCGCCGCGCTCGCGATGCCCGTCATGTTGTGATGCTCGGCGAGCCAGAACCGCTTGAAGCCCCATGCCTCGGCGTGCCGGGCGAGATCGAGCGAGTTGCGGAACGCCTGCGCGGCATCGCCGCCCTGGCAAATCGGCGCGAGGTCGAGCACGGAGAAGGGGATCATGGGGAGGGTACCGGTGGGAAGGAGTTGTGCCACCACATGTAGTGTCCGTGCGCAGGAAGGGTAGAGCACTTGCGAAACCCATCATGCCATCGAACAAGGCCTCGATGGTGTCCGCATCGCTCGCTTCTCCAAGACGCAGTTCGAGCGGCTCGCACCCCGTTCACAACACTGTTATTGCGACCTCGGGCGCCCGTCGCCTGAACTGGGCGTTTCACGCCTGTTGTTGTATCATCGGCGCTGCCATTGCATGGCGGACTCGTGTCCCGGACGCGGTGCAGCGTGAAACGCTGCTACGCAGAGCCGGGACCCATCAGGCTAGGCCCCGGCTCTGCGGCGCATCACTGCGTGCTGCACCGCGTCCGGGGCACGAGAAATCATCGTACGGCGCGCGATCGCGCCGACCGCCCGGAGGAACTGACATGGCCATTGTCGTATTCAATCGCCGCAATCTCCTCGTCGCCGGCGGCGCCGTTCTGGCAACCGGCGTGTCCGGCCTCCTGCTGCCGGCCCGCGCGAACGGCCTCGCGCCGACCGAAACGATGTCGGGTGGTGCGAACAACTACCGCAAGGGTGCGGCGGTCGTGGATCGCATCGGCAAGGGCGGGTTCTGGATGAGCGGCACCGTGCGCCGCGCCGGCGACGGGGCTCCGCTCTCCGGGCAGCGCATCCAGATCTGGGCGCACACGGTCGAAGGCCAGGAGCACGAGCCGCAGAGCCACGGCGCCACGCTCACCGACAAGGACGGCAAGTTCCGGCTCGAAATGCCGCAGATCATCCCGATCTTCGGCCAGCCGCATGGTCACCTCGCCTATGACAGCGGTGAATTCAAAACCGTCTTCCTGCGGCCGGTGATGCGGAGCGCCAAGGAAACCAGCCTCGAGGCGCACTTCGTCCTCCAGCCGGCCTGATCGGGCCAGCGAATGACGGGGTGGAGATCGGCCCGGGCGATCCTGACCTGGGTTGCCCTTGCCTTGGCCATCGGCGTGCCGATCGCCGCTGCTGCGACGAGCGAGCAACTCGCCTGGCGCGGCCCGGTCTACATCCTCGCCGGATTCGCCGGAATCATCGCGCTCGGTCTCGTGCTGGTTCAGCCGCTGCTGATCGGCGGATATCTGACGCCGCTGTCGGCCTATCGCGGACGGCGTGCTCATCACTGGATCGGCGGCGCGCTGGCCTTCGCGGTGGTGATCCACGTCGCCGGGCTCTGGATCACCAGTCCGCCTGATATGATCGACGCCCTGACCTACGCGTCGCCGACGCCATTCTCGCCCTTCGGCGTGACCGCGATGTGGGCGATCTTCGCCGTTGCCCTTCTAGCTCTTATGCGCCGGCGGTTAGAGCTGCGGCCGCGAACCTGGCGCTTGATTCATATGCCGCTGGCGATCGTCATCGTCGTGGGCAGCGTGGTCCATTGCCTGCTGATCGAGGGAACGATGGAGACGATCTCGAAGGCGGTGCTGTGTGGGTTGGTCCTTGCGGCAACTGCAAAGGTCATGATTAACCTGCAGGTGTGGCGAAAGCGAAGGACGCTGCGCGGGGAAAGTGTCGCGCGGCAGTAGGCTGGATCGCGTAGGATGGGTAGAGCGACTTGTCCGCCGTAGCTCGAGGAGCGAAGGCGGAAGCGAAACCCATCTCGCTCTGTCTGCGCGGAAGCTTGATGGGTTTCGCAAGTGCTCTCCCCATCCTACGAAACTGCGTCCGTGGCCGACAGCCCCGGATTACGCTAACGCTCCATCCAGGCTACGCCGCTCTGCTTGCCGCAGATAGCGGCGGGGCGTATCTTAGCGCAATGGTTGTCACGGCCCCCGATCTGGAAGCGTTCCTGCTCGCGACGCCGTTCTTCGGCGGTCTTCCGGAGCCAGGTCTCGACCTGCTGATGTCCATGCTGGTCGAGCGCCGCTTCGACGCGGGCGCAACCGTCGTGGCCGAGGGCGAGCCGGGCCGCTCGCTGTTCATCGTCAAATCCGGCCGGCTCGCGGTGAGCAAACGGACGAATGCGGGCCGCGTCATCCCCATTTCCGTGCTGGAGCGCGGCGACTTCTTCGGTGAGATGACGCTGATCGAAATGCAAAACCGCTCAGCAACGGTTGTCGCGGAAAGCCCGACAGTGCTGTACGAGCTGACCGCCCAAAATCTCTACGCCTGCTACAAGGCCGACATCCACGCCTATGTGATCGTCCTGCAGAACATCAACCGCGAACTGTGTCGACGGCTGCGTCGGGCAGATGATCGGTTTGCCCGACGTGCGGCGGGTAACGACAATTGATAGTGCGTAGGATGGGTAGAGCCCTTGCGAAACCCATCATGCTTCGTCACCACCCGAAAGGATTTGATGGGTTTCGCTTCGCTCTACCCATCCTACGAGCTACGGCGGACAAGTCGACACCCATCCTGCGAGCCCGCGCTCTGATACGGCTACAGCAACGCCATCGTGTGCAGCGAGTTTCTATGAAAGCCGAAGGCAACGATGCCGGAGAGCAGCAACGCAATCCCAGTCACGATCAGGCAACACGCAAACACTATCGGGGCCCCCGGTTCATCACCCACGGCAAAGACATAATAGATAAAATTTTACCGACAATCGAAAGGAAGGATTAACCTTACCAGCGCGGCCAAACCGGCCGGAGCTCGGTATCAGCGCGTAGGATGGGCGGGGCGCAGCGAAACCCATCGTGCCTTAGCCGAACAAACGGCTGCGCGGGCGGATGAGCGGTTCGCGGCACTGCAGATGAATGGCCGAAAATGGATGGTGCGCAGGGGACAGAGCCGTTGCGAAACCATCATGTCGCCACGGAGATCGGCCTCGACGGATCTTGGCAGTCACGACTTGTCGTGCGCGTACTTCTCCAGGACCAGCCGATTATACTCGTCCCTGACGGCTCTGCGGGAAATATGTCCCTTCCGGTCTTTGGCGATTTTCAGAAGATCAGGGTCGGTCGGTGCCTTCGATTTCCGCCGAAATCTCGCAAAGAGAGGGGTCGTCGGCTCCGACATCCTTACAAACAGGCGGTCGAACCATCCCATTGTGTCCTCCCGGACAGGCCGCGAGCTAAAAGACTATCACCATGAAACGAGGGGTCAACGTACAGTGCGACGGCATCTTTTCAAAAAAGCGCGCCAGCACACAGTTTGCAGCGGCCGCACGCTTGAGCGACACATGCCAAGCGTCTGGCGCCTCGGCCGTCCGCGAAAGCGTGACCTGCATCGGGTCAAAACCCGATATTAACCGCAACGCTTCTGACCCGTCGGGCAAAACACCCAAAATCCGTCAATCCCTCCCCACAAAAATATTCCACTTTACCGAAATTCGGAATTGCGGCATATTCCCGCCATCCCGGTCGATGGAGAGGGGCGATCGTACGTCGCAACGAACGTGGGCCGGGGTGCGGTGGACGCGGCTGCGTCGGGCACGGGAAGGCGGGACCAGGGCGGGTTAACCCCGTGAGGTCCTTCTCCGTGCGACGAACGGCGCTGTCGCGTACGGCCAAACCATGTGGTCCTGGCTGTCGTTGCTACAGCCAAGCTTTCGCGAAGATGCATCGGCCAACCGGCGTGGTGCATCGCCTTTCGCGAGGTGACGGAGGCCAGAAGGAACTCGGCTCCGGGGAGAGCAGGCATAAGCCGTCAACCCATCGCGCAGGGAAGGCCGGGTGTTTTCCGGCCCACCTGTTTTCCGCCTGCGCATTTGCGTGTGCAAATTCTTCGCGCAGCGGGTCATGGGTGCCAGCCGGCACCCGGTCTTCCCTGCGCCCTCTTCAAGGAAGAGGGTCAAGGACAGCAGCAAAACTCGGACGCTTCGCGCCGCGAGAGCGTTGCTTGATGTGTGAACACAGGAATGACGCGCGTTCTCGCGCGAACACAAAAAGGACCGAGCGGTCTCGCCTCGCCCGTGTCGCTCCAGTCAGCGGCGGGCGGCGATCGCCGTCAGCTCCAGCTTGACGCCCGGGCCGAGATCCGCAACGCCAACGGCCGCACGCGCCGGCAGATGGTCGGCGGTGAAATAGCGCTTCCACACCTGGTTGAACGCCGCCTTGTCGGCGAGATCCGCCACAAAGATCGTCACCTGCAGAACGCGGGAGAGATCGGAGCCGGCCCCATCGAGCAGGGTCTTCAACTGGCGCAACACATCGTCGGCTTGGCCCGTCATATCGAGCCCCGCATCTTCAGGGACGATGCCGCCGAGATAAAGCACGCCATTATGCTCGACGATCTCGTGGAGCAGTCCTTCATAGGGCAGGGAACGTGTGATCACGATGGCATCCGTGGGTGTTGCGGGGTCGCTCCGACGGGGAAGAATGGTGCTGCCAGACAGGATTGAACTGTCGACCTCTCCATTACCAATGGAGTGCTCTACCACTGAGCTACGGCAGCATGTGCTGGTGAAGAATCGGGCGCCCGAGGGGCGCTACCAAGCGGGCCGATATCTGCCACAAGCCCCCCTCCTGTGCAAGCTTGCTAGGCCCGTCAAACCGAGAAAATCGGGCCGATATCGAGGGCAAAATGCCCGTTTTGGCGCGAAACCGCCGACTTTCCGCCGATTCGGGCTCCGATATCCCCGCCAACTGGCCAGTTGCCCCAGGCCTCGGATTCGATCCATTTCGCGTTTCGCACGAATGGATTCGCGCAGGCCTCTTGAGCTGTCGCCGTTCAGTGGCATCCTGCCGCCGATCGCTGATATGGACCCGTGATGGCTGACGAGACCGACAAGAGCACGAACCAGGCGAGGACGTCCCGGGACGACCGCCTGAAATCGGCGCTGCGCGAAAACCTGAAGCGGCGGAAGCTGCAGGCGCGCGAACGCGCCGCAAGCACCGACCCCTCGCAGAACGACGATAGTTCCCTAAATGAGGGGGCCGCTGGGAAAGCCGGCACTTAAGAAATTTGAATGAGTGAGCATGACGATGGGGCAGAACGGACAGCAACCAACCGGTGACGAGGCGCTGATGTCGCGCTTCACCCGCCCCGAGCAGACTTTTCCGGCGCTGACGCCGGCCGAGATCGAGCGGATCAGGCATTTCGGCGAGGTCCGCAGCTACGCGGACGGTGAGTTCCTGTTCGAGACCGGCAAGCCCGGGCCCGGCATGTTCGTGGTGCTGAAAGGCCATGTCGCCATCACCCAGCGCGATGGCCTCGGCCACGTCACCCCTGTCATCGATCAGGGCCCGGGGCAATTTCTGGCCGAGCTCAGCCAGCTCTCCGGCCAGCCGGCGCTGGTCGACGGCCGCGCCGAGGGCGATGTCGAGACGCTGCTGCTGCCGCCGGACCGGCTGCGCGCGCTGCTGGTCGCCGAGGCCGATCTCGGCGAGCGCATCATGCGCGCGCTGATCCTGCGCCGGGTCAATTTGATCCAGGGCGGCATCGGCGGTCCCGTGCTGATCGGTCCGTCGAACTCCGCCGGCGTGGTGCGGTTGCAGGGATTTCTCACCCGCAACGGTCAGCCGCATCATCTGCTCGATCCCGATCGGGATCCCGACGCGGGCGAATTGATCGCGCGCTATTCGCCCAAGCACGAGGATTGGCCGCTGGTCGTCGCCGCAAGCGGCGCGGTGCTGCGCAACCCCAGCGAGACCGAGCTTGCCCGCGCCATCGGCATGATCGGCGGTGCCAAGGACGGCCGCATCTATGACGTTGCTGTCGTCGGCTGCGGACCGGCCGGGCTCGCCACCGCCGTGTATGCGGCGTCCGAAGGGCTGTCCGTCGCGGTGCTCGACATCCGCGCCTTCGGCGGCCAGGCCGGCGCCAGCGCGCGCATCGAAAATTATCTGGGCTTTCCGACCGGCATCTCGGGCCAGGCCCTGACCGCGCGCGCCTTCACCCAGGCGCAGAAGTTCGGCGCCGACATCATGATCCCAGTGACGGTGAAGTCGCTCGACTGCACGCGCAAGGACGGCGCATTCGCGGTGACGCTGGACGGCTGCGATCCCCTGCGCTCGCGCGCGGTGGTGGTTGCGAGCGGCGCGCGCTATCGCCGGCCGGAGATCGACAATCTCGACAAGTTCGAAGGACGCGGCGTCTGGTACTGGGCCTCGCCGGTCGAAGCGAAGCTGTGCGCCGGCGAGGAGGTTGCGCTGGTCGGTGCCGGCAATTCGGCCGGCCAGGCCGCCGTGTTCCTGTCGGGTCACGCAAAGCGCGTCCTGATGATCATCCGCGGCGGCGGCTTAGGGGCCAGCATGTCGCGCTATCTCATCGAGCGCATCGAAGCGACGCCGAACATCGAATTGATGTTCAACACCGAGATCACCGCGCTCGAGGGCGACGAGGCCGCGCTGCTGCGGCGCATCCGCTGGAAGAGTCGGCTGTCCGATGACGAGGATTCTGCCGACATCCGCAATCTCTTCTTGTTCGTCGGCGCCGATCCCGCCACCGCCTGGCTCGACGGCTGCGGCGTGACGCTCGATCGCGGCGGCTTCGTCGTGACAGGCGCGCAGTCCGAGCAGAACCAGGGCAGGCTGGTGGCGCCGCTGGAGACCTCCGTGCCCGGCGTCTATGCCGTCGGCGACGTCCGCTCCGGCTCGGTCAAGCGCGTCGGCGGCGCCATCGGCGAGGGCGCGCAGGTCGTGGCCTCCCTGCACGGCTATCTCGGCGACGCCGCAAAACCGGCGCTTTAGTCAAGGACAAGACAAGCGAATGGCAAGTCGAATGAGGCTTGCCATCGTGCCGCGACCTGCGGACTATCGCGGCACCCGCGAGGCGTATCGCCCGCGGAACGAACAAGAGATCAATCGGGAGGACTAAATGGCTGAAGTCGTCGTGCTCTACAAGACACCCAAGGATGCTGCCGCCTTCGACAAGTACTACGCCGAGACGCACATTCCGCTCGCCAAGAAACTTCCCGGCCTGAAGAAATACGCCGTCAGCAAGGGCCCGGTCGCATCTCCCGCTGGTCCTTCCGGAATCCATCTCGTTGCCATTCTCACCTTCGACAGCGTGGGCGACATCCAGGCGGCCTTCGGCAGTCCGGAAGGCAAGGCCACCGGCGCCGACGTGCCGAAATTCGCCAGTGGCGGTGCCGACCTCTTGATCTTCGACACCAAGGAAGTGTGAGGCTCGATTCGACTTTCGTTGAAATCTGCCGCCGTTTATGACAGCGGTGCAAAAAAATCAGCCATGCGTTTGTCGATTCGCACGATGACGCATGGCTTCGCACATGCATGTGACGACAACGCACGTGGCAATCCCATGAGGGTCGTAATACTACTCTCCTGACTTCAACGCTGGAAGAGTAGGAGAGATGTCATGGTCCTCGGCTTGAGCTTGCCCGCCCTCACGTTGGTCCATGTCGTCATCAGCCTGATCGCCATTGCCGCCGGCCTCGTCGTGATGTTCGGCCTGCTCGGGTCGAAGTCGATGCCGGGCCTCACCGCGATCTTCCTGTTGTTCACGATCCTGACCAGCGCCACCGGCTTCCTGTTTCCGTTCGAGAAGCTGCTGCCCTCGCACATCATCGGCATCATCTCGCTGGTGCTGCTCGCCATCGCCTGCTTCGCGCTGTACGGCATGAAGCTCACCGGGGCCTGGCGCCCGGTCTACGTCGTGACTGCGATGATCTCGCTGTATTTCAACGTCTTCGTGCTGGTCATCCAGTCGTTCCTCAAGGTGCCGGCCCTTGCCGCGCTCGCGCCGGCCGTGGCGCCGGCGCCGCCGTCGGGTCCCGTGTTCGCGGCGGTGCAGGGCATCGTGCTGGTGTTCTTCGTCGTGCTCACCATCGGCGCCTGGCGCCGCTACAAGCCGATGGCGTTGGCCTGATCACCGACATCCGGTCGTCATTCCGGGGCATCGCGCAGCGATGAACTCTGGTGCGCAATCGCGCACCTGAGAATCTCGCGCAACAATCTCTAGATTCCGGGTTCGCGCGGACGCGCGCCCCGGAATGACTCGAACTTAAAGAGGAGCCATCCATGCCCACCATCACCACCAAAGACGGCGTCGAGATCTTCTACAAGGATTGGGGAAGTGGCCAGCCGATCGTGTTCAGCCATGGTTGGCCGTTGTCGGCCGACGACTGGGACGCGCAGATGATTTTCTTCGTCAACAACGGCTATCGCGTCATCGCCCATGACCGCCGCGGCCATGGCCGCTCGTCGCAAGTTTCCGACGGCCACGACATGGATCATTATGCCGACGACCTCGCGGCCGTCACCGCGCATCTCGACCTCAAGAACGCCATCCATGTCGGCCATTCCACGGGCGGCGGCGAAGTCGTGCACTACATCGCGCGCCACGGCGAGAGCCGGGTGGCGAAGGCTGCGATCCTGTCCGCGGTGCCGCCGTTGATGCTGCAGACCGCGGCCAATCCCGGCGGCCTGCCGAAGAGCGTGTTCGACGATCTGCAGAAGCAGCTCGCCGCCAGCCGCACGCAATTCTATCGCGACCTCCCTGCCGGCCCGTTCTACGGCTACAACCGTCCCGGCGCAAAAGCGTCGGAAGCGGTGATCCAGAACTGGTGGCGCCAGGGCATGATGGGCGGCGCCAAGGCCCATTACGACGGCATCGTCGCATTCTCGCAGACCGACTTCACCGAGGATCTGAAGAAGATCAACGTGCCCGTGCTGGTGATGCACGGCGACGACGATCAGATCGTGCCTTACGCCGATTCCGCGCCGCTGTCGGCCAAGCTTCTGAAGAAGGGCATCCTGAAAACCTACAAGGGTTTCCCGCACGGCATGCCGACCACGCACGCCGAAACCATCAACGCGGACCTGCTGGCGTTTTTCAGGGAGTGAGGCGCCGGTCTCACCCTCTCCCCCTTGCGGGAGAGGGTGGCTTCGCAAAGCGAAGCCTGGTGAGGGGTTCTCTCCTCACGGACGATCTCGCCGGTGGATAGAACCCCTCATCCGGCGCTTCGCGCCACCTTCTCCCACAAGGGGAGAAGGAAAAAAGATGTCACTTCAAGATCGCCCTGATCGCATCGAAGGTGCGCTTGACGAAAGCCTCCGGCTTCTCCCGCGCGCCTTCGCCGATCCAGCTCTCGCCGCCGACGCGCATCGCGCCGGTGGCGATCATGGCGACGAGCCGGGCCTGCAGCCGGTCGGATTTGGTTCGTGCGCGTTGGGCAAGGCCCTCGGCCAGCGCGCGCTCGAGCTTCTCGTATTTGAGCTGATCGCGCGCCTGCAGCGCGGGATTGTCGCGCTTGAGCCGCGACATGGCCGCGGCTTCCGCCGGATCGAGCCGCTTGACCGCCGCCGCGATCGCATTCTCCGCCGCCGTCAGCATGGATTCGTCCGCGGGCCGCGCGACGACCTCGGCGACTAGCGCGCTGGCGGCATTTTCCTGCCAGGCCGCCACCACGTCCTCCTTGGACGCGAAATAGTGGAAGAAGCTCCGGCGCGACACCTCAGCCGCCGCCGCGATGTCGTCGATGGTCGTGGCCTCGAAGCCGCGCTCCAGGAACAGCGTCATCGCCGCCCGGGTCAGCCGCTCGCGGGTCTGTTGCCGCTTGCGCTGGCGCAGACCGGGCACGGCCGGGGATTTTCCGCCCCCGGACAATGATTTGACGCGTTTCCGGACCACCTTCGAAGCCTTCAAATTGGTTCACCTCTTGCAAAATTGCACTAAGTGCACATTTAGACCCGTCGCGGGCCTCGTTCCAGCCCCGAACGGAGACATGGCATGACCGACTGGACCACGGCAGACATCCCCTCTCTCGCCGGCAAGACGACCGTCGTGACCGGGGCGACGGGTGGCCTCGGTTACGAGACGGCGATGGCGCTGGCTGGCGCCGGTGCCATTGTCATACTCACCGGCCGCAATGACGCAAAGGGCCTGCGGGCGATCGAAGGCATCTGCGAGCGGTTTCCCAATGCGCTGATCGCCTACGAGCCTCTCGATCTCGCCAGCCTTGCCTCCGTCGCCGACTTTGCCAGGCGCTTTGCCGCCGGCAACGAGCAGCTCGACCTCCTCGTCAACAATGCCGGCGTGATGGCGCTGCCGAAGCGGCAGCAGACCGAGGATGGTTTCGAGATGCAGCTCGGCACCAATTATCTCGGTCATTACGCACTGACGGCCCACCTGTTGCCGCAGCTTCGCCGCGCGAAGGCGCCTCGTGTTGTCAATCTCGCGAGCCTTGCGCACCGCTCCGGCACGATCAATTTCGACGATCTGCAAAGCAAGCATTCCTATCGTTCGTGGCGCGCCTATTGCCAGTCGAAATTGGCGATGCTGATGTTTTCGCTCGAATTGCAGCGTCGCAGCGACGCGGCCGGCTGGGGTGTGAGCAGCATTGCCGCGCATCCCGGCTTTGCGCGCACCGACCTCGTTGCGAACGGGCCGGGCGCCAACACGTTCCAGTGGCGGATCGGCCGGCTGCTCCAGCCGCTGTTCAGCCAGTCCGCCGCCGAGGGCGCACTGCCGACGCTGCTCGCCGCGACTTCGCCCGCGGCAGAGCCTGGCAGCTATTACGGCCCGAACGGATTCTACGAAATGAAGGGGGCGCCCGCGGCGGCGAAGATCATGCCACACGCGAAGGATTTCGCCACCGCTGCCATGCTGTGGGATGTCTCGGCGACGCTGACCGGTGTATCCTTCGACGAGATCGCGGCCGCGGCGTGAGCCGCGAGCCCGCCAGGAACATCCCGATGCAAGTCATCATCTTCGGCGCGACCGGCATGGTCGGGCAGGGCGTTCTGCGCGAATGCCTGGTCGACACCGGCATCGCCCGTGTGCTCGTGGTCGGCCGCAGCCCGACCGGGGTGCGCAACGCCAAGCTCACCGAGATCATCCACGACAATTTTCTGGACTATTCGGCAATCGAGGCCCAGCTCACCGGCTTCGATGCCTGCTTCTTCTGCCTCGGCGTCTCCTCGATCGGCATGAGCGAAGATCGCTACCGCCATCTCACCTATGACCTCACGCTTGCGGCTGCGACGACGCTGGCGCGCCTCAATCCGCAGATGGTCTTCACCTACGTCACCGGCGCCGGTACCGATTCCAGCGAGCAGGGTTCGCGGATGTGGGCGCGGATCAAGGGCAAGACCGAGAACGATCTCTTGAAGCTGCCGTTCCGGGCCGCCTACATGTTCCGGCCCGGCGCGATCCAGCCGCTGCACGGCGCCCGTTCCAAGACCGCCTGGGTGCAGGCGGTCTATGCCGCAACCGGGCCGCTCTGGTCGGTGCTGCGCCGGCTCTCGCCCCGGCTCGTTACCTCGACCGAGCAGATCGGCCGCGCCATGATCCGCGTCGCCCGGGAGGGGTATCCGCGGAACGTGCTGGAGATGGAGGATATCAATAGCCTCTAGCCTGCGGGCCCGTTAGTTTGAGCGGAAATTTCGGGGCCTGTGCGCGTTGAGCCCTGTCCATTCCCAAGGAGACGCGTCGGCGATGTCGCCCCAGCTCAAACTGATCGCACTCGACGCCGACGATCTCGCCGTGATCTCGACCCATGTCCAGGACGCCCGTGTCCAGGCTTCCGACATCATCTGGCGACAAAGCGAGAAGCGGCTTGTGGTCGGGATGAGCCGGCTGGACTGGGAGCAGACGCTGGAGGGCGAGGCCGAGCCGCGCCGGCTGGTCGCCGCGCTCCGCTTCGACCGCGTGCTCGCCTGCAAGTCGCGCAACATCGAGCTCGCGGCTCCCGACAAGGTCCTGGACCTCGTCGGCATCGAATTTCATCCCCGGGACGGGCGCGACGAGGAGCCCGGCGGCAGCGCCCTGCTCTTGTTCGCTGAGGGCGGCGCCATCCGGCTCGACGTCGAATGTCTGGAATGTGAGCTGACCGACCTCGGCGCCGACACGCTGGGAACGGGGTTGGAGATCGAAGGGGAGGGATGAGGTGACCTGTATACCAGCCGCACCGGCTCAGGCTTGCGCCAGAACGGCGGCTTGCGAGGGTTGACGCCGCTTCCCCGCCGCGCCATTGAGCAGGGGACCTGGTGCGCCAATCCGCCCCAAAGACCAGCCAGAAGCCAAGCCAGACATGCCCGTTCGCCTCGACCGCAGCAGCGCCGATTTTGACCAGCGATTCGCGGCCTTCCTCGCCGCCAAACGCGAGGTCTCGGCCGACGTCGAAGCCGCCGCGCGCGCGATCGTCGACGACGTGGCCAAGCGGGGCGATGCCGCGCTGCTCGAGGCCACCGCAAAGTTCGACCGCTTGACGCTGGATGCATCCGGCCTTCGCGTCACCGCGGCCGAAATCGAGGCCGCGAACAAGGCGTGCGATGCCGCGACACTGGATGCGCTCAAGCTCGCGCGGGACCGCATCGAGATCTATCACCGCCGGCAGCTGCCGCAGGACGAGCGCTTCACGGACCCGCTCGGCGTCGAGCTCGGCTGGCGCTACACCGCGATCGAATCCGCCGGCCTCTACGTGCCCGGGGGCACTGCGGCCTATCCGTCCTCGGTGCTGATGAACGCGGTGCCCGCGAAGGTCGCCGGCGTCTCGCGCCTGGTGATGGTGGTGCCGTCGCCCGACGGCAAGCTCAATCCGCTGGTGCTGGCGGCGGCTTCGCTCGGCGGCGTCACCGAGATCTACCGCGTCGGCGGCGCGCAGGCCGTGGCGGCGCTGGCGCACGGCACCGCGACGATCGCGCCGGTCGCAAAGATCGTCGGCCCAGGCAATGCCTATGTCGCCGCCGCCAAGCGGCTGGTGTTCGGCAAGGTCGGCATCGACATGATCGCCGGCCCCTCCGAGGTGCTGGTGATCGCCGACGACACCGGCAATGCCGACTGGATCGCCGCAGATCTCCTCGCGCAGGCCGAACATGATGCGAGCGCGCAGTCGATCCTGATCACCGATTCCGCACGCCTTGCCGCCGACGTCGAAAAGGCGGTCGAGGCGCAGTTGAAGACGCTGCCGCGTGCCGCGATTGCCAGCGCGTCCTGGGCCGATTTCGGCGCCATCATGATGGTGAAGAACTTAGGCGATAGTATTCCGCTCGCGGACGCGATCGCCGCGGAGCATCTCGAGATCATGACCGCGGATCCCGATGCGCTGGCTGCGAAGATCCGCAATGCCGGCGCGGTGTTCCTCGGGCCCCATACGCCGGAGGCGATCGGCGACTATGTCGGCGGCTCCAATCATGTGCTGCCGACGGCGCGCTCGGCGCGATTCTCCTCAGGGCTGTCGGTGCACGACTTCATGAAGCGCACCTCGATCCTGAAATGCGGCCCGGATCAGCTGCGTGCACTCGGACCGGCCGCGATGACGCTCGGACAAGCGGAGGGGCTGGACGCCCATTCGCGTTCGATTGGATTGCGCCTCAATCTGTCATGACAGTGCTGCCCGAACAGGACGACTCGACCAATCGCATCGTCGGCGTCACGCTCGACGAAGAATCGATCGGCCGTTCCGGGCCTGATATCGAGCATGAGCGCGCGATCGCGATCTACGACCTGATCGAGCAGAACCTGTTCGCGCCCGATGGCGCCGACGGGAAGGGCCCGTTCACGCTGCATATTGGCATCACCGGCAATCGCCTGATGTTCGACATCCGCCGTGAGGACGGCACGCCTGTCGTCGCGCATCTGCTGTCGCTGACGCCGTTCCGGCGGATCGTGAAGGACTATTTCATGATCTGCGACAGCTACTACCAAGCGATCCGCACCGCGACCCCCGACAAGATCGAGGCCATCGACATGGGCCGGCGCGGCATCCATGACGAGGGATCGCGCACGCTGCAGGAGCGGCTGAAAGGCAAGGTGCGGGTCGACTTCGAGACCTCGCGCCGGCTGTTCACGCTCATTACTGTCCTGCACTGGAAGGGCTAAGCGCGATGGCGGGTCCGCCACGCGCACGCGATCCGCAATCGGTGCTGTTCGCCTGCGCGATGAACAGCGTGCGCTCGCCGATGGCCGAGAGCCTGTTGCAGCACATGTTTCCGCAGGGCCTCTACGTGAAATCGGCTGGCGCGAGGCGCGGCGAGCTCGATCCGTTCGCGGTGTCCGTGATGGCTGAGCTCGGCCAGGACATCTCCGCCCACAAGCCGCAGACCTTCGAGGAGCTGGAGGATTGGGAGGGGCTGAATTTCGACCTCATCATCACGCTCTCGCCCGAGGCGCACCACAAGGCACTGGAGCTGACGCGGACGCTGGCGGCCGACGTCGAATATTGGCCGACGCAGGATCCGACCACCATCGAGGGCAGCCGCGACCAGAAGCTGGCAGCCTACCGCGACGTCTGCGACCAGCTGCTGATGCGCATCCGCCGGCGGTTTGCCAAGGTCGGCGCGGCGAGCGGGTAGCATTCGGCACCCGTAACACCGGCGTCACAGACTGAGGGCACACGCATCTCGGCATCCCCCTCGAATCACCAAAGCTCGGGTTCCCGGGTTGTGAAATCAGCCCCCTTCCGATAGGTTCCGCGCGCAATTCACCCCCTGCTCATCCCCCAAATCACCTGATGCTTGGCCGCCCCAAATTCGTACTTGCCTCCGGTTCGCCGCGGCGCCTGTCGCTGCTCAACCAGGCCGGCATCGAGCCGGACGCGCTCCGGCCGGCCGACGTCGACGAGACGCCGAAGCGGGGCGAGCTGCCGCGCGCCTGCGCCAATCGCCTTGCAAGGGCCAAGGCCGATGCAGCGCTCAAATCGGTGCAGCTGGATGACGAGCTGCGCGGCGCCTTCATCCTCTCCGCCGACACCGTGGTCGCGGTCGGCCGCCGCATCCTGCCCAAGGCCAATCTGGTGGACGAGGCGGCACAGTGCCTGCGGCTGCTGTCGGGCCGCAACCACCGCGTCTACACCGCGATCACCCTGGTGACGCCGCGCGAGGCGTTCCGCCAGCGGCTGGTCGAAACCCGCGTCCGCTTCAAGCGCCTCTCGGAAGACGACATCCAGGCCTATATCGGCTCCGGCGAATGGCGCGGCAAAGCCGGCGGCTACGCCGTGCAGGGCATCGCCGGCTCCTTCGTGGTGAAGATGGTGGGGTCCTACACCAACGTCGTCGGCCTGCCGCTCTACGAGACCACCACGCTGCTCGGCGGCGAGGGCTTTCCGATCCGCTTCGGCTGGCTCAACGCCACCGCGGTGTGAGCCGACAAGCCGCGGCTCAACAAAATCGCGAAAACAACCCCATGCACAGTAGAATGGCCTGACGGGGCGCACGCGCCGCCGGTACGAGGAACCCGTTTGCCGACAGGCTCTTGAACCCCTTCACCCCGTGCAAGCCGCCGACATCATGGACAACCACGTCAAAAAGCCCGCCAGCCCGCTAAAAACCTGCCCGATCTGCGGCAAGCCGCAGTCCGAGGCCACCCGTCCGTTCTGTTCCTCGCGCTGCCGCGACGTCGACCTGAACCGCTGGCTGAAAGGCTCCTACGTCATCCCCGGCCGCGACGATGACGTGGACGATGTCGAATAGCTAAACAATATCAATCTCTTGAATGAGAGATCGTCGCGCCGCGCGCCAGCCGCGGCAAGCCCGGCGCAGCTTGTGCACAGCCGGGCCGCGCCCGGCGAAGCCTCTTGGCGAAGCCGGGTGGACAGGCCGCTTCCGGCCCACTATAAACCGCCCGCTCGATGGGCTTTGGCCCCTCTCTTGGAGCACGCCCAGGTAGCTCAGTTGGTAGAGCATGCGACTGAAAATCGCAGTGTCGGTGGTTCGATTCCGCCCCTGGGCACCAAATCTGCGATTTTCTACGCCAAATTACGACTTTGCGCGATTTTGTGCGCTTGACGGTACGCCTGCGGGCTCCGTGAGAGAGGCTTGCGTGGCGGAGCTGTCCTCCCAATGGCCAGAGCGAATTGGAAGAGTGCTCGGCGCTCCGCAAACGCGACTAATCTATTTCCCGGTCAGACCCGGTTGGGATGATCCCGCGCATGGCCCTGACGAGCTTGGTGCCGCTCTGAGCTCGTGGCTGCGCCGATACCATTCGAGGAACGCCTGTCGTGATTGGCGACGATGATCGACAGGAGCTCGCGGCGGGGGCGTCGGTCCGAAATTCACCCATCCTCTGACCCTCGCGGATCACCTCGTTGAGGCCGTCTTAGAATTTTCGACAGGCGAATTATCGGCCACTTCAGCAAGCAGTACGGCAGAAGGCTAGCGGCCGGAGCCGCTGGCGTGAATTTAATTGCGGCGACGGGATGCGAGACAGCAGCTTAACGAAATCTCAGCCTGCTTGGAACCTCTGCCTGTGCTGCGTGTTGCGTGCAAAAGTCTGGCTTCAACATTCGGCAACGGCGAAGGTCCTCCGCGCAGCGGGACCAGCGGATCATTCAATCCTGCTATCGGAACTGAGGCTAAGGCCCAAACGAGCGCCTTTTTTCTTTGAACTATGAGCACGAGAAACGGGGTCAACCGACCAGGACCCGCAAAGGTAGCTTGGCGGTGCATTTTGCGCCTGCCTGTGCTGTCCTCGTTCCGAAAAGACCCGCACCATTCAAAGGAGCGCACCCATGGCTAAGCTGTGTGATATCTGCGGTGTCCGTCCGGCAAGTGTGCGCGCCCGGGTAACGACCGGCGACGGGCAAAGCCAGACACTCGACCTGTGCGAGATCGACTATCGCCGCTTGGCGCGGCAGCAGCGTCCGAGCTCTCGCTTGGAGTCGTTGTTCGGGGGACGCGGGAGCCTGCTCGACGACTTCTTCGGCGATGACTTCTTTGGCGGGACCCCGTTCGGCGATCGAGCGGGGCCGACCGGCCAGTCCATCCCGATCGGATCGAGCCGCGGGCGTCGGACCGGCGATGCAGAGGAGCGCCTGAGCGAACACGCCAAGGAGCTGTTGCAGGTGGCGGCGCGCCGCGCCGTCGACTTCGGACGGCGGGAGGTTGACACTGAACATCTGCTTTTGGCACTCAGCGAGAGCGACGTCGTCCGCACGGTGCTCGGCCAATTCAATATCTCCGTCGACGAACTGCGCCGACAGGTCGAACAGGACGCGCCGCGCGGCGACACCAAGCCAGACGAAAGCGCCGAAATCGGTGTCACGCCGCGCCTGAAGAGCGTTCTCGGTCACGCTTTCAACGCCTCCCACGATCTCGGCCATTCCTATGTCGGCCCCGAGCACTTCCTGATCGGCCTCGCCGAGGAGGAGGAAGGCATTGCCGGCGAAGTGCTGCGCCGCTACGGGCTCACGCCGCAGGCGATCAGGCAGCAAATCGTCAAGGTAGTCGGGCGTGGAGCCGAGACAGGTCAGGTCGAAACGCCCACCAATACGCCGACCCTCGACAAATACTCCCGCGATCTGACGAAGCTCGCGCGCGAAGGAAAGCTCGACCCCGTGATTGGGCGCGCCCACGAGATCGAGACCACAATCGAGGTGCTCGCGCGGCGCAAGAAGAACAACCCCGTGCTGATCGGCGAGCCCGGCGTCGGGAAAACGGCAATCGTCGAGGGGCTGGCACAGCGCATCGTTGCGGGAGAAGTGCCGGAGACGCTGCGAGACAAGCGTCTTGTGGAACTGAGCATCAATTCCCTGGTGGCGGGCTCGAAATACCGCGGCGAATTCGAGGAACGCGTTCAGCAGGTGCTCAAGGAGGTGACGGAGCGCCAGGACCAGCAGATCCTGTTCATCGACGAGATTCACACCATAGTCGGGGCCGGCCAGGGTGGCGGCGAAGGCGGGCTCGATGTCGCCAATGTGTTCAAGCCGGCGCTTGCGCGGGGCGAGCTCAATCTCATTGGCGCCACCACGTTGAACGAATATCAGAAGCATGTTGAGAAGGATGCCGCACTGGAACGCCGGTTCCAGCCCATCTTTGTCCCGGAACCAAGTGTTGCGCAGACCATCATGATCCTGCGCGGCCTGCGCGACACGCTGGAGGCGCATCACAAGGTGACTATCACGGACGAAGCGATCATCGCGGCCGCGGAACTCTCGGATCGCTACGTCACCGGCCGTTTCTTGCCCGACAAGGCGATCGATCTGATCGACCAGTCCGCCGCACGGGTGAAGATCTCCGCGACCGCGCGGCCGGTCGACGTACAGGAACTGGAGGCGGAAACGCGGCAGCTCAAGCGTGAGCAGGACTACGCCACCTCGCGCAAGCAGTTCGACCGCGCCGCCGAGATTCAGAGACAGCACGAGGCCAAGAGCAATGAATTGCAGCAGGCGAACGAGCGTTGGCGCCGCAGCCGGGGCTCCGGAACCGCCGAGGTGCGCAGCGAGCATATCGCGCAGGTGGTCTCCAAGCTCACCGGCATTCCCGTCAGCGAGCTGACAACCGAGGAACGCGAGCGGCTGGTCAAACTCGAGGAGCGGCTGCACCAGCGTGTGATCGGACAGGATGAGGCGGTCAAAGCCGTGAGCGACGCCGTGCGGCTCGCCCGCGCAGGCTTGCGCGAGGGTCGCCGGCCGATCGCCACCTTCCTGTTCCTGGGTCCGACGGGTGTCGGCAAGACCGAACTCGCCAAGGCACTGGCGGAGGCGGTGTATGGCGACGAGGATGCCATCGTGCGGCTCGACATGTCGGAATACATGGAGCGGCACACCGTCGCCCGGCTGATTGGCGCTCCGCCGGGCTATGTGGGCTATGAGGAAGGCGGGCAGCTCACCGAACGCGTGCGCCGGCGGCCCTACAGCGTGGTGCTTCTCGACGAAATCGAGAAGGCCCATCCGGATGTCTACAATGCTCTCTTGCAGGTATTCGATGA
Source organism: Bradyrhizobium sp. AC87j1 (assembly GCF_002936975.1). Taxonomy (NCBI): domain Bacteria; kingdom Pseudomonadati; phylum Pseudomonadota; class Alphaproteobacteria; order Hyphomicrobiales; family Nitrobacteraceae; genus Bradyrhizobium; species Bradyrhizobium sp. AC87j1. The sequence continues at coordinate 2,045 of NZ_PTFE01000038.1, read as the reverse complement.
TGGCCGGCTGACCGATGGCAAAGGCCGCGTCGTCGACTTCACCAATACGATCATCATCGCGACGAGCAATCTCGGTGCCGAGATCATCCAGCGGCAGCTGCGCATGGGAGAGAGGGACGCGGACGACCAGGCGAAGCTGCGGCGCGAGCTGATGGATATCTTGCGCGGGCATTTCCGGCCGGAGTTCCTCAACCGCATCGACGAGATCATTGTCTTCCATGCGCTCGATCGCGAACAGATCCGCAGCATCGTCGATCTGCAGCTTGAGCGCGTGAAGCGGACCGCGCACGGGCAGGGCGTCACGCTTGAGATCGATGACTCGCTGATCGAGCACGTTGCCGCCGCGGGCTTCCGACCGGAGTATGGCGCCCGCGAATTGCGTCGGCTAATCCGCTCCGAACTGGAAACCGAGCTGGCCCGTGCGCTGCTCGCCAACGATGTGCACGAGGGTGACATGGTCCTGGCACGGTGGGACGGCATTCGGCAGGCGGTTGTGCTGGAGCGACGTGCGACGTCGGAGCGGGGCAAGGCGGCCGCTTGAGCGACAGCGTGCCCAGAGCTTGGAAGGGAACGACCTATGGACGTTCAGTTGGGATCTCGGAGACGAGCCGATCTCGAATGCACCGACCAACCCGCTCGCGAGGATGACGAGACCAGGCGAGGGGACGATCGGCGGACGGAACAGAAAGAGATCCCGACGCTCGATTCGGTCGAAGAGGCGAGCATCGAATCCCTTCCGGCGAGCGATCCTCCGGCCTGGACCGGCGTGATCGTTCGCTGAAGGGTGGAGTCAGCCCGCTCTTGCCCGGCAGCGCAAGCCACGTGCCGATCCCCGCTCGGCGAGTACCCGCAGTCTCGCTTCAAGGTTTAAGCAAGAGCCGATCGCGGAGATCGACGACCGGACACCGATTCTGGCTGATCTCGGACGCAAAGCGACCGCGCAAGTGAAGCAAGCGCACGGGTTTCGAAGATGGCCAAGGACCCTGGCTTCCCGTCGATAGGAAGATGCCAAGGGAGATGCTCAAGTTGAGGGGCCGGCGCCGAGTCGTCACTCGTCGTCTTGGAGCATGAAGGGGAGAGGAGGCGCCTAATGTCGCTGAGAGAGGTGTTCGCTGCCGCGCGTGCGGAATGGACATTGATGACATTCTATCAGAGATTCGAGCACCTCGTGATCCTCGTGCTGACGGGGCTGATCGCTATTGTCGTCGTGTTTGCGGTGTGGAATTTGACGCTGAAGATTCTGATCAGCATCCTGTTGACGAGTTCGTTCGATCCGACCGACTATTCGATTTTCCAGGCGATATTCGGAACGATCCTCACGGTCATCATTGCCCTGGAATTCAAGCGATCGCTATTGGTCGTGGCGGAACGACGCGAAGGTGTTGTGCAAGTCCGCACCGTCATTCTCATTGCTCTTTTGGCCATCGTCCGAAAGATGATTATTATCGATCTCGCGAGCACTGATGCGACGCACCTCTTTGCGCTTGCTGTATCGATTCTGGCACTCGGTGGCGTCTATTGGCTTGTCCGAGATCAGGACAGACGCGAAGATATTTATCAGCGAGAACGCAATCGCCCTTTGCCTCCACGCGCGCAAGGCTAATGGAGGAGTAGCTGGGCGAGGGGAAGCTACGAGCTTGGTCGTATCGGGCAGCCATCTGCAACGACGAACCCCAGCCTCTCCGGCCCGGCGACTGCCATTTGCGTCGCCGACGCGGACTAGGCTCACACTGCTCGCAAGGTCTCCTTCGGCGTTTCGCGGATCAGCGCGTCGAGATCGCTCTGCTCAAGCGTCTCCTTCTCGAGTAGCTTCTTCGCGGCCCGATCGAGGATCGCACGCCGCGCGTTCAGGATGCCCTGGGTACGCTGGAACACGCGCTCGACGATCGCGCGTACCTCGTGATCGACGGCTGCCGCGGTCTCTTCCGCATAGTCGCGCTCGCGCACGGGATAGGCCCGGTCGGCGCTGGCCAGCAAGCTGCCGGGCTCGTGATCATAGGCGACGCTGCCGAGCTTTTCCGACATGCCGTAGCGCGTTACCATGC